>NZ_JBYTBG010000020.1:0-83725 GCF_058788915.1 Brevibacillus sp. FW301-21C12A | reverse complement strand
CAAATCATTCCTAGCGTTTGTATATGTCGCGTCCATCTTTAAACTAACTCAATAATGAGTTTTCAGACACATCCTAAGGAAGTTGCATTAATTAATTAATTTCACTTCGCAAAACATGAGTAATATTTACGTCACAGACAATAACATATAACCATACCCATATGCCTTTCTTGCTCTTTTTATAAGTTTACATAATATATATTATCGGACTCAAAATAAAATGGAGAAAGCAGCAGTGAGATGCGCTAACCTATTGCCTGTTTGCGTTACAAGAGCTACACAACTTGGATTGGCTACTAGCCGTAGATCGCCAACTGCGCATTTGCGGATTAAGCAACGAAATCAGCAACAAACAGCAAACTTCGCAAACTCAACATTAACTTCAATGAACAAACCTCAATATCCGTTATCATCCGTTATCCGTTAGCAACCTGCATACATCAGTTAACATACGCTCAGACGAAATTTTCATTTGACAAAAATGACAAAAAGCATGTTCTGACAATAAGCCACATCAGCAACCTTCCACCAAACTCGACCATTCCCTTCAGATACTCGCACTCGGGTCCCACATTCGGCGCGCGGTATTTTCGCTGCCTGAAAACGGTCAGTAGACCACATGCGATGCGAAAAAGCTCCAGTCAAAATTCACTATAAAGTAACTTTTTTAAGTATTATATAAAATTGTATTTACATTTATTGGAAATTATTATATAGTATAATCGAGATCACTATACCTAAAAATTCAAATTCACCCACCTGGAGGTCCCGACATGACGAAAAGCAAAACAAACTCGACGGCAACCGCCACCCGTTCCCAAAAACGCTCCTACGAAGACACCTTGAACAACCTGGCCCACTACCTGAAAAAAGAAGCCAAGAAAAAGTAAACATAAAAGAGTGCCCAAAAATAGCGGCACTCTGTTTTGACGTATATGAACTATGAACATTCCTTCCCCTTCGCCCTATCCTTCGCTTCCCTTCTCCAGATCAGAAGATATAAAGATAAGACTCCAAGAGGACTCCCACCTTACTCCCCTTCTTGCCCTTCCATCCAATCCACCAAATAAAAATCCGTCAACAGCCGAACGATTTGCCCGTCTGCGTCATAGCCGATATAGCTCGCGTAGCTGCCATCACCCCAGCCGCTGGAAAACATCGCGATGTTGCACCCATCCCCCATATCTTTGACGAGCCAGCTTCTCGTATGCTTGTACGTCTGATCCATTTCCGCCATCAACGCCTCGGAAAATGCCTCATCCTGCTCCAAACGGCTCTCCAGGCGCTTGCACGCCTTTTCGTCCATAAAAGCTCCCGTTCCGGCGTCCACGCCGTAGCCGAAAAACTCATTGGCGGCGAGCTGCGTCACATCGGAATTTTCCCAGACAGCCATTTTCCAGCTAGCGACCGGCCTGTCGGCAAAAACGATCCGGGCCAGCGCGACGCGCTCATCCGGCTCCATTTCCCCTTGTGTCGCACCTGCCGCGTCCAAAGGCGTTACCTGGGCGATCGCAAGCTGCACCGGAAACGAGCCTGTCGGAAATGTTTCGGTAAACGGCTCGGTTTCAAACATGACGAGCGGATCGTTAGCGACGATTTTTCCCGTTGGCACCTGCAACTGGCCAATCTCCTGGGGCACCAGGCGGTATTCGTAGTTATGCTGCTCCGTGCGGAAGCCTTCTGTAAACGCTGTTTCGAAAAAATCCGGGTAATGCTGTCTCAAGCTTCATTCCTCCTAGCAAAGCGATATAGTGAGCGACAGAATGAAGCAACCCACTGTCACGTGTTGCCAGCGGGTTGTCAGTCTTCGCGATGGTTATTTGGTTAAGGCTGCGTCCAGCGCCACTTCGATCATTTCGTTGAAAGTCGTTTGACGCTCCTCG
This sequence comes from Brevibacillus sp. FW301-21C12A, assembly GCF_058788915.1. NCBI lineage: Bacteria > Bacillati > Bacillota > Bacilli > Caryophanales > Paenibacillaceae > Brevibacillus > Brevibacillus sp. FW301-21C12A. Next base: position 81,842 of record NZ_JBYTBG010000020.1, on the reverse strand, counting down.
GCCGTCGTTTCTTCCCCGGTCAAGATATGGTCGCTTACTGTCAAAATAGACAAGGCGTTGCGCTTGTACTTGGCAGCGAGCGTGTAGAGCGCGGAAGACTCCATTTCTACGGCGAGCACCTGGTAGCCGGCCAGCTTTTTGTACAGGTCAAAATTCTCGCGGTAGAAGCTGTCGCTTGTGAAAATATTGCCGACCTTCACTGACAGGTTGCGCTCGGAAGCGACCTGGTAAGCTTTGTGCAGCAGGTCGAAGCTTGCTGTCGGGGCAAAGTCAATCTGGTTAAACAGCAGGCGATTGACTTGCGAATCAGAAGAAGCGCTCATCGCAATGATGACGTCGCGCACCTTGATGTCCTCCTGGATCGCTCCGCACGTGCCGACGCGAATCAGGTTTTGCACGCCGTAAGATTCCATCAGCTCGTTGACGTAGATCGAAATCGAAGGCACACCCATGCCTGTCCCTTGTACGGATACGCGCTTCCCTTTGTATGTACCTGTAAATCCGAGCATGCCGCGCACTTCGTTGTAGCATTCGGCACCTTCCAGGAAGGTCTCGGCAATGTATTTGGCCCGCAGCGGATCGCCTGGCAGCAAAATGGTGTCCGCAATTTGGCCTTGCTTGGCTCCGATATGTATGCTCATAATCGCTTGCTCCTTCGCTTTCAAAAAATTTCCTACCAGCTTATCGTACTACAAAAACCGAACGCTGCAAAATGAAAAATATAGAGCGATACTTGTCGCAGCATCGCTTGTTTGAGGTTTTTCACTTGTCCTTTGCTTGTGCTTGCCAAAGGGAGAGCGCTTCCAGATGATCTCCTAAGTCTGTCAGGGCGCTTGTGCTGTCTCTCGCCTGCTCTGTTTTTGCCGCTTTGGCAGAGACGCGCTCCTTCGCGGTGCGCACGGGGGTTACTCGCAGCTCTTTTTGCAGCGCGATCGCCTGGGCGACAGCCGGAACGAACAAATGATGCGCGCCAATCGACGCCGCGGCCTCCCGGGTCATGGCAAACGGAAGATCGCCCATCGACGAGCTGCCGAGCTCGCTTCGCTCGAGCAGGTTGTTCAGAAAACACTTCGCCAGCTCTACCGGATCTTGCCCAATTTTTTCGCTCGCAGGAAAAGCATGCGCTTGCCGCAACGCGATATCTGTACCGCGATAGCAGGAGCGGACAAAAAGCTGAAGCTGTTGCGCGGCGACGATCTGTTCCGCCCCCAGAAACAGCCACACATCTCCTGCCGCTTCGCGCGCGCCGATCGCCCGCCAGACGTCTTCCCCGAGCGCATACGGGTAGGCAAAAACGCGGAGGACGGGCGACGCCGAGTAAGCGAGCACATGCTCCAGTGACCGATCATGGCTGCCGTGCACGACGACGACAATCTCTAGCGGACAGAGCTTTTCTGCCTGCTTGAGCACCTTGACGATCGTGTCTTCGTCCTGCTCCACCCCGATGATAATGCTTAGTCTGTCCTGATTTTCCAATTTGTCCACATCGCTAATGCGACCGTTTTTTGCGACTTTGCGCCCTTTTGCGGGTTCTTTTGGGCCTTTCTTTCCGTTTGGCACCCCATTCATCCCCCTCCTTTTCGCGGGATTCCTGATAGAATACGGAACGCAAATGCAGCAGTCCAGGCGCTTGCACCAGGATGCGGTGCCGCTCTCCATCAGGCAAGGCGCCACGCACGTCTTTATCCTGCAGGAGCAGTTGAATCGCTTCGCCATGCTCCTGGAATATCAAAGCTTTCTTTTTGGCCAAAGGCTGATTCGCCGCTGACCTTTTCCGCGCTGCCTGGCCAGTCGAGCCAGATGTCACGAGCGTAATCGCCAGAGCCTTTTGCACAGCGCGGACGAGCGCAGCCGCCGGAACGTGCAAATGGTGCTGCCCGATCGCTTCCAGCGCTTTGCGGTTCAAGGCAAACGGAGCTTTTTCCAAGGAAGCGCTCCCGAGCTGCTTTTGCCCGAGCAGATGGTTCAATAGCGCATAGGCACAGCGCTCTGACGACAGCTTGCCTTTCGTCGTCAACACGCGGCCCCCTGCGGAGAGAACGAGGTCGTAGCCTTTCAGCAAGGCTGCGGTGTATTTTTTCAAGGAACCGAGAGGAAGCGTGATGCCTTCCTCCAAAAACAGCAGCACGTTTCCTTGAGCGTGCTGCGCCCCGATTGCCCGGCACTCGCTGGCCGTGGCCTGCTCGCTCGCCGGAACTACTTTGGCGCCCCACACGTATTCGCTGTCTGCCGCGTGCGGGGGCAAGCCTGCGCAGACGATTATCACTTCTGTAGCCAAAGCCACCTGTTTGGCGATGTGAACCAGTCGTTCCACATTCCTGGCTCCGCCATGGGTGGGGATAATGACGGACACGAGGCTTTGCGCATAGTTTTGAGAGTCCACTTCCCCTTCCCCCTCGCCAGAAAAGTAAAGCTATATCGGTAGTGTACGTACTGCTTGATCGTTTGGACACGGCTGCTATACCCGCGTCGCTCATACAAATCCGCATGCCAAAAAAACAGGACGGCGCTTTGCTCTCCGTCCTGTTTTTGATTTTGTCGGGTCGATCAATTGACACGGCGCTCCAGGTTGCGCTGCCGGACTCGGCGCATTCGCCGCGAGCGGGAAAACGTATAGCCGATCAAAAACAGATTCATTCCCAGCCAGGCGATCAAAAGCCCGTAACGCGCGTAGGAATGGCTGCTGTCGTCGTCCGCCGCGCCAAAGCCAAAAGCGGCGCTTGCTGCCTGCACGCGCTGCGCAGGCGGCTCGTGGCGCTCCAGCGGATACGTCATCGCCAGTTCTCCGGCGGACACCGAAAGCTGTCCGTCTGCGGTCAGCTCCACGAGCGGCTCGCTCCCGACCGGAACCGTGGCGTACAAGTCTTCCTTGGCCGTATAGCTCACCTGGTTTGTGTCGCCTGGAGCCGCAATGGCGGAATAGCGCTCGCCTTTTGCGGCGATCTGTTTCGTTTCGTATCCGTTCAGCCCGAAATCGAGCAGCTTGGTCACGTCTTTGTAGGCGTAATTGCCGGAAGCCGCTTTCATCGTGACCGCGATCATTTCCGTATCGCCGCGCTTGGCAGAGCCAACCAGCGTATGCATCGCCTGATCGGTAAAGCCGTTTTTAATCCCGGTCGCGCCGGGGTAATCGCGCAACAGCTTGTTGTGGTTGATAAGCTCCGACTTCCACTCTCTTCCGTCCCAGGGGAGGCGGTTCGTTCCGACGATCTCGCGGAAAATCGGGTTTTTCATCGCGTACTGCGCGATTTTCGCCATGTCGGCCGCCGTCGTATAGTGCTCCGGGTCGTGCAGGCCGTGCGCATTGGCAAAATGCGTTTCGGTCACGCCGACCTTTTCGGCCAAAAACGCGTTCAATTCCTCGGCGAACTGCTCGGTGGACCCGCTCATATGCTCCGCAATCGCTGTCGCCGCATCGTTGCCGGAGTGCATGAGCAGGCCGTATTCCAGCTTGCGCAGCGAAACCTGCTCGCCTTCGCCCAAATAAACCCGGGTTCCCTCTTCATATCGGGCTTTTTTGGAAACCGTGACAACGTCGTCCGGATTTCCTTTTTCAATGGCGTAAATGCCAGTGGCAATTTTCGTAATGCTTGCAGGGTACAGCTTCACATGAGGGTTCTTTTCAAACAGGACTTGTCCCGTTGTCGCATCAATGAGGATGGCCGATTCGCCAAACAGCTCATTTGGTGTAATCGATGACGATCCCTCGGCAAAAGCCACAGGCACGTCAAGGTTGAAAATAACCGTGACCACAACGAGAAGGTACGTTAGTAGAAGACGCATGTTAGTCTATATCCTTTCCTTGCTTGTCGGGTGTTAACGTATGGCTTTTGGCTCCAGGAAGCTTCGCGAGTCTGCTATTTCAAGCGCTTTCCCAGCAAATCGTGAATCATTTTAAACTTGGGATTGTCTGCAAACGCCTCTTCAAAGCCGCTGACGTGCTCGCGGTACAGGGCTGCGGCGGACTCCACATCTTGTTTCACGTACAGCGAAAAAATTTCCTCCAGCTTTTCTTCCAAAGTCGAATCCACCTCGGCCGGCGTGAGGATTTCATGGCGCAGGTTGTTCATCAGCACGTCTAGCTGATGAGTAATGACCGAAGCCTCGTGCAGTTGCTGCATCACGTCGGTTGGAATGTTTCCGGCGTATTTGTAGCGCAGCTCGTGCTCGTTTGTCGCCCAGAAGTTCATGCCGAGTGTACGAATTTGGATTTCACAAAAAAGGGTACGCTTTTCGCTCCCGTGATATACAGTGTAGGAAACGATCATATGGATGCTGCGATAGCCCGAATCTTTTGGCGTGGAGATATAGTCCTTGATGTCATGAATGACGATATCCTCCCGTTCCTGCAGCAACTGCTGAACTTCGCGGACGTCATCGACGTAGCGGCAGACTATGCGCAAGCCAGCGATGTCCTGGACTTCCTTCGCCACTTCGTCCTGCCAGTTGGCTTGCTGAAAATCGATTCCTTTCTCATTGGCTTTCTTGATGAGACTGTCCACTTTTTTGACCCGTCCCACCACGAACTCAATCGGAGAATAGCGGCCGCTTTTCAGAAAGCCGTACTTGATTCCTTTCAGTTTGAGCTTCAATTCCTCTACTGCCTGTTCATACGGTGCCAAGAAATGGACCATATTGTTCAAGACTTTGCTTGGCACATGGGTAACTCTCATGAAAACACCTCCAATTACTTCCAGAGGAAAGGTGATGCATCAAAAAACGGCTGCGGATTTACGTACGTATTGCCAATCAACATGCCGTAATGAAGGTGAGGGCCTGTGGAAAAACCTGTGGTGCCCATAAGCCCGATCACCTGTCCCTGTTTCACTTCCTGCCCGGTCGCAACCGCAAGCTTGGACAGATGCGCATAGATCGAAAAGACGTTCATGCCGTGGTCGATAATGATCGTGTTTCCGGTCAAATAGAGCGAGTCGGCCAAAACGACCTTGCCGTGGTTGCTCGCCCAGATCGGCGTTCCGGTTTTGTTCGCAATGTCAATCGCTGCGTGGCGGTTGGCGGGCACTCCGTTTACGACGCGCTGATAGCCAAAAGGTGTCGTCAATGTCCCTTTTGCCGGCATCGTAAACGGTTCGCTAAAGTACGGCGTCGCCCGGGAGCTTGCGCGAGCGGCGTTGATTTTCTTCTGATCCGCGTTGATCCGGGCCGTGTCCTGCCGCATCGCATTCATTTGCTTGCTGACGGTCAGCTTGTCCACGGCAAATTGCTTCGGCTGAACCGTCAAGGTTGCCGTGAGTTTTTTATCCGCTGATTGCACGTTGTAATCTCCCGGCTTCACGTCAAATGGAATCGGGATAAATCGGGCATACTCGTTAGAAGAGGGCTGCAAACGGTACGATCGCGAGAAGAGTGTAACCGTTTGAGGCTGTTTGCTGCGCACGAAAATGACATCACCGGGATTCGTCCTGGCTGGCGTCACGCTAATCGATGGTTGCTGTTTCTCTACACTCGCGTAAGCGCCTTCCAGTACTTGGCTGCAAGCGGCCGTTCCGGACGTGAGCGTCAGGGCAACGACCGTCATCAAACTGACCATCGATTGAAACATAGGCATGCTCCCTCCCATTTTCTAGTATAACAAAACAGGCTTTGAAAGGAAAAAGAAAAAGAAGGCTATCCGACTAGCCTTCTCCAATCCATTGCAGCGCGCCCTACAGTTTTTTCGTGTAATCAGCCATCATGTCCATGATCGACTGCACGCCTGTCAGCATTTCGCTGGCTCGTTTTGTTTTTTGCGAGATGTTGTCAAAATCGAGGCGCCCTCTTTTGCGGTCATTCCAACGCTTGAACAATTCTTCGGCCATGCCGGGATTGCTGCGGACGGCCCGGACGCGCATGGAGTCTTCCACGACCCACGCTTCGAATTCAGGATTTTCCCGCAGAAGCTTTTTCACTTCTTTTTTCTTCATCGTCGAAACGTCACTCCTTTCGCGTGTACAACCAAAATAGAGAGCTGTTCGTTACACCATATGACTAGTCCGCGAATGTGCTTGTGTGTTTGCACCCTGTCAAAAAGAAAGGGCTGCAAGCCAAAACAAGAAAGGCCCCGTGCAAGGGACCTTTCTTCATCCAACTATTTACTTGTCAAAAGCTTGTGCTTAGCGGCCAGCCATTTGTTGCTCAGCGAAGCTTACCAGACGCTTGGTGATTTCGCCACCAACAGATCCGTTTTGGCGGGAAGTAGTGTCTGGGCCGAGATTTACACCAAATTCAGATGCAATCTCATACTTCAGTTGATCCAGAGCTTGGTTCGCTTGAGGAACTACCAGGTTGTTGCTGCTTCCGTTGTTGTTAGCCATGATTGATTCCTCCTGACGCGTTTTTTTCTCCCGGGACGGATTTGAACCGCCTGCTTCTTCGCCTCCCACCGACTGAGACCGGAAGATGATTTTGAGGTCCAAGAGGCGGTGGTTCAACCTCTTGTGCTACTATCATCCCACGAGATCCTAAGTCCATACGCCTTTTGCAAATGTAAAATCTGTCAAAGCTGTCCCCCTGCTTTATGCTATAATGAGGCGTAAAGTTTGGAGCTGAGAGGAGTCACCATTTGTGAATGAAACAGGGAAAGTACTGCTCATCGATGGCATGAGCTTTTTATTTCGCGCCTTTTACGGGTCTGCCTGGGGCGGCGCTTATCGGCAAACGTCCACAGGCGTCTACACGAATGCGGTCTACGGCTTTACGAAAATGATGCTGGACTACGCCGAGCTGGTTCGCCCGACCCACCTGATGGTCGGCTGGGACGTCGCGTCACGCGAGTCGCTCGTGCGCAGCCAGTGGTTTGACGGCTACAAATCCAATCGCACGGCGCCGCCGGACGAGCTGATTCCGCAGTTCGAGCTGGTCAAGGAAATCACCGCTGCCTTTTCCGTGCCGAACCTGGGCTGTCCGGGTTACGAAGGCGACGATGTTTTGGGGACGCTGTCCACGCGCCTCGCCGCAGATGGCCATGAGATCGTCATCGCGACGGGCGACTACGACAGCTTGCAGTTGGTCGATGAAAACGTCAGCGTCAAAATCTTGAAAAACGGCGGCAAGCACGAGCATTACGATCCGGCGAGCCTGCGCGCTCTGCGCGGCATCGCTCCGGAACAGGTCGTAGATGTCAAAGCGCTCATGGGTGACACGTCCGACTGTATTCCAGGCTGCCCGGGCATCGGGGAAAAGACGGCGACCAAGCTGATTACCGAGCACGGCAATCTGGACAACCTGTACGACAACTTGACGAGCTGCACGCCGAAAATGCGCAGCAAGCTGGAAGAGCATCGCGAGCAGGTGTACTTAAGCCAGAAGCTGGCGACGATCATTCGCGATGTGCCTGTCGAGTTTTCCATGGAGGAAGCCGTGTGGGCTTACGATCCGGAAACGGTTTTGAACAAATTTGACGAGCTTGAATTTGGCCGCAGCCTGGCGACAAGGGTCGGCTAACGCAAAAAGACACGAAGATCCCTTCCCCTTTTCGCGAGAAAAAGGGGAACCGGGATGTCTCTTTATTAGGGCAGTAGCAGCCTTACTGACACTACCCGCAAAGTAGCAGAAATTATGTCGGAAACTTACTATTTATATTCAAACGGTGCAACGGTGATTGCCAGCTTTGAAGTGACGAAGTTTGTGAGGTGATAAATTTACTGTTGGCCCGATTATTCGGAGTATTTGCCGAATTTTACGGATTCCCCGATCCGTATTTTTTTCCAGGAGGATTCAAATAGCTCCGTATCTGGCAGTAATGAAAATCGATATCCGTCAGTTTAATGTTGATTAATTCACTGACTCGGACACGGTCTACATGAGTGTTTTCGCGATTATCATGTCTTGAAAATTTTTTATTTTTGAGCGTCAAATTCCGACAAATTTCCTCTTTGGAAATTTGTTATAGTAAATATTGGATAAAACATCCTCTATAGGTAAGGAGTGGTAAATTTGTCAAAAAATTATTTAAGGCATCGTTAGTATCTATGCTATCTGTCGGTATTTCTGTTAGTTCTCTGTTTTTTAGCTCGCCTATTCAAGCAAAACAAAATCCATCAACATCTGATGAACTCCTTCAATATGCAAACGAACAAAATGTCAACATTTTATTGTACGATGAAAATGGAAAAATTGATAAGGAATTTCATGTGGATGGACTTGAGGTCACCTATAAATACAAAAATGGAAAAATGATAGAATCTGAAGACAACAAAGGCAGAAAACAAAAATATGTGAAACGGGACAACTACGTAGAAGTGACTGAATATGAGAACGGGAAAGAACTTTTTAAACACGCCCTTTCTAGTAATGATTTGAAATTTCCTGAAGTCAAGACTAATGATCACGAGAATCTTGAGAAGGAAAAGATGGAAGAGGGTAATAAGAAGGGAGCAGAGAGTGATTTAAGGTCCATAGGCATCGAAAGTACTACTACATATGAGGATTACTATGTCAACGGCGTTCTAATGAACAATCTAGTTCCGGGTTCATGCCCTTGTTCATCAGGATCCGATAAGTTCATTAACTATAGTTCTATGACAGAGAGTGAGATCCAATCATTCTTTCAGAATAAAAACTCTATTTTGAAAGATCCGGTGCAAATTTGGAGAAGAGATTCTAACGGGAATGTTTACAATACCAACAAAACAATCCTTCCGTCCAAAGCAATTTACAATGCTGCACAGACACACAGAATGAATCCAAAGGTGGTTATTGCAACCCTTCAAAAAGAACAATCTCTTGTTTCTGCAGCACCTGGTAGTGTCAGCTACTCATCTCGCCGATTCTACTATGCTATGGGTTATGGTGCAACGGATGGCGGAGATCTGAATGGAACAAGCGGATTTGATATCCAGATTGACAAAGGAACTAAACTATTCAAGGATCTATGGTATAACTCCCCTACTGAGACTTACCCAATCTTATTCAACAACATCAACTACGGAAAAACGGTAACCTCTAATGGGGTCACGTACAAAAACTACATCTGGGTAAAAAATTATGGAACATGGGCGCTTTACAAATACACTCCACATGCACTGGATATAAACTATCTCCCTACTATTACAGGAGGGAACTATTCCTTCCAAAGCATCTTCAAATCATACTGGGGGACTGACTGGGATTAATTTTTTCAAAAGAAAAAAGCAAACCCCTCGTTCCAATTGGAACGAGGGGTTTTTCTAAAAATGAAGGAGGCGAGGGATTATGAATCATAGGCTAATACTTCTCATCATGACATTGACGATTATTTTTTTCTTATGGGGTTGTTCTTCAAAGGAAAAAACCATGACAAATGATCAAACCCACGAGTCTTTAGTAAGCGACTTTACTGCAGAAAATCTGCATTCGATAGGAGTGTCAGAATATCGCTTGGATTCGTTGCCATATAAAGCTCAACCAGAGTTCTTAGTTTTCCTATCGGAAGAAGAAGAAAAAAAAAGAATATTACGTTGGATGGAAACAGCTAAGAATAAAACAGACATATCTCAGGCCAAAATCCAAAAAATATATGTATTACAATTTCAATATCAAATTGGAGAACAAGTAGTGGATAGTAAATACTTAGCCTACGTTGAGGATAGCAACGGGGCATTTTATGTAAAACCTTTTGAAAAAATGGTGCCGGAGCTAAACCTGGAAAAGTTTACAGAGAAAGATATCGATTCAATTATGAAGATACTGGGAATAGATAACTGGTATATAGTTGAAAAAGCACCATTATAGTGTGAAGTGCACCCCTTAGAATAGACATTGGAAAAACCCCTAGGGAAATCCGATGTAATTTTAGGGGGTGCATTTTTATGGCAATCAAAGGTCAGAAGTTTCAGTCGTATCCAGAATCCTTGAGTTTGGCGTTTCAAGAAGTGGATACTATTCTTACCTGAAACGGAAAAATACAGATCGGGACAAGTCGTTGAAAGACCTCATCCAGGATGTGTATCCAAGAAGAACGCTTCGTCTCGTATATTTTCAGGATCTTCATACGTCTTGTTGACAAGTTCAAACTTTCTCTTGGCTAACGGTAGGCGTTCGCCAGCACACGTTCGGACTTTCACCCTAGAGATGACGCCCATGCTGGGCGTACAACCAAGAGAAACCCCAAAAACAAGGGGTTTCTCATCAGCCTGGGGCTATCCCGAGGGATAGCCTCTTTCTGTTGCTGTTGGGAACAAGTCTGCGCGGCCTGTCAACGCAAGGCACGTGTGGCACGCTTTTTCGTTGGCGACTGGTGCGCGGTGTCAAATACGTCGAGCAACAGCCCCGTATTTTCCGCCCCTTCCGTTTCCCAGCTCGTCGCGAAGCGCACGCGGTGGGAGATGCCTAGCAGGTCGTACGTTTGCACGAGATGCTGCCGGGCCGAGCCGACGATCAGACTGTGCAGGCGGACTTGTTTCTTTTGCCCGAGCGCGACCAGCTTTTCTTGCACGTATGGCGAGATTCCGCCCACGCCGTCGGTCACCATCACCAGATCGGCAGCTTGCCACGTTTTTTCCGTCTCGACCAGCTCCATCGCCCGCTTCATCGGCGCATCAAAATGCGTCCCGCCGCCAAACGCCATTTGCGCCAGGCCGTAAAACGCCCCCCAGTCCGGCTTCTTGTGATACAGAGGCTGCTCTCTTAGCTCTCCTTTTGCCCCGAACAAGATCAGCACGAAATCGCGCTTTTCGAGCATGGACAGCGCCGCAAACGTCATGATGAAAATTTGCGCCAGCCGCAGCTTTGCCCCGCGCATGGAGTGCGAAGTGTCGAGCATGCAAATGACCGGGCCTTTTGGCGGTTCCTCTACCCAGCCGGACGTATCGTACGTCATCAGCTTTTGCTCCAGCCATTTCAGCATGAAGTAATGTTCGTAGTCCGGATCGGCGAGCAGCACGGCCTCGCCCGGCAGCATGTGGGCAATATCGCCGGACTGCCGCAAATCGTAGTATTCCTCCGGCAAATGGCGGGAGCGAATCTCCTTGCGCCGCACGCGAAAGCGATGCACCTGGCGGCCGACTTCGTCCAAAAACGCCACCAGATCGGGATGGCGCTTCAATTTTTCCACCCACTTCACATACTGCTCAAAGCTTTGCCTGCGCAGCTTGCCCAGGTCGTGTCCCCAACTGCGGTTGGCAAAGCGCTGGCTCGCCGCAAACACCTCATCTACAAACAGCGTGTCTACATCCTCGGCGGACAACGTCCCCTTCAACGACTGCTCCAGCCACTGCCCCAGTTCTTTTTCCCAAGCGTCTATCGCTTCTTTTTCCTGTTTTTGCAGTCGGTCGAGCTGCTTTTCCCGCTGGGCCAGCTCTTCTTCGAGCTTTTTGACCTTTTGCATGAGCTTCGTCCGCTTCGTAAACTGCACGCTCATCTCTTCGCGAAGCTGCTCTATTTTCGCTTGCAGCCCGACGATTTCCGCGCGCACGAGCGGCTTCGTGTCGAGGGCTTCCTGCTTGTCCTCCACTACGCGCTTGCCTTGCTGCAGCGTATAGCCGATCAGCTCCAGCTTTGCTTTTTGCTTTTCCGTGAGCAAATCGGCGAGCTGCGCTTCTTTCGTTCCTTCTTGTCCTTGCTGTTCCCGCAAGCCCGCGAGAAGCGGGGAAAGGCTGCGATCTTTTTGCCGCTGCTTCACTTCCTCCGCGAACGTCTCCGTGAGCCACAACAGCGCCTTGATCGCCGTCTTGAAAGCCGCGCTCTCATTGCCGACCGTCCGGGGGTGAATCATCCGCGTAAAATATTGCTTCATGAGCGTGCGAATCATCCAGTGATGGAACGGAGTCGCTTCCTGGGTCATGTCGATCTCGGGCTTTTCCACATAAAAAACGAGAAAAAAGTCGGCGAGCAGCTCGTGATTGAACCACTCGGCCCGGGACTGCGCCTCCTGCACCCATTCCTGGGCCGTGCGCGAAGAAGCGAGATACGTTTCAAACAAATAGCGCTCGACCCCGCTGGCACGAACTATCATCGTCACTCCCCCCTATAACGTAAAGTCGTAGTCTGCCCCCGCGATCTCTTTGTCAAATATGGTCCGGTACGTTTTTTGCAATTGCTGCAAAATCCGCTCGCCCTCGATCCGCAAGTACGCGTATTTGACCGTGTACTTCTCGACGTTGTGGATCAACCGATTTTTCTCCAGCACGTACGCGCCCAGGTCATGCTCGCGCTTTTCCCACTGCATCAGGCGGTTGCGCAAATCGCGCGCCGTCTCTTCCAGCTCCATGCGGCAAGCTTCCAGCAGTTGCCCGTTTCGCTCCAGCGCTTCTTTTCCCAGCTTGGCCCCGACTTCTTTTTTGAATTGGAAAGCGTGCAACTCTGATTCCTTTTCCTTCCATTTATCAGCGAGTTGCTGCAAGCGCTGGAGCGGCAGTTCGTTTTCCAGCTCTGCCTTGAGCATCTCCGTAAACTGGCGCTCGAACAACTCGCGCATGACGTTCAAGTCTTCCGGCACATCCCAGAGCATGTGCGGGGTAAAAACCGTGTCCCAGATCGTGACCTGCTCGCGGCCATGCAGGGCGGCAGACGTCCGCCATACGCCTGCGATTTTGCTCCAGCGGCGGTCGGACAGCACGTATTCCTTTTCCTCCATGTCCTGCTTGATCCGGTAGAGGAAGTAAATCAATGCCTCCGGGATCGTCACTTGCTTCGCCGCCGCCTGAATGTCCTTGATATCGTACAGGGAAAAGACGACCGGGAGCGGATTCGTCGGCAGCGAGAACATCCGCTCGTAGCTGGCCGCCTGTTGCAAGTAGTGGACTTCATAGCGGAACAGGAAGCGGTCGTATAAAGCGGTCAACTGCTCGTCGTCATCCGGCAGTTCGTTGGACGCCGCAATCAAAAACTGCAGCGGGACCTCTTCTTTTTCTCTGCCGTTAAAGTAAAGGCGTTCGTTCAAAATGGACAGCAGCGCATTCAAGATCGCGCTGTTCGCCTTGAAAATTTCGTCGAGGAAGGCAAATTGCGCCTGTGGCAAATAGCCCGCTGTTTTTCGCACGTAGTTGTCGAGCTTCAACTGTTGAAGCGACACGGGGCCGAAAAGCTCATCCGGCGTCGTAAACCGGGTCAGCAAATATTCAAACCAATGCTCGGCGCCAAACAGTTGCGCCACCGAGCGGGCGAGCTGCGATTTTGCCGTCCCCGGCGGGCCGATCAACAGCGCATTTTCTCCGCTCATCATCCCGAGCATCAAAAGCCGGATCAGTTCGCTCCGTTCCAAAAAGCGGCGCTCCAACAGCTCGATCGCCTGGTCCATTTTTCGTTGGATTGGTGTAGTCGTATTCATCGTCGTTTGGCGCCTGTCTCCCGTATAAACGAAGGGCGCCGTTCCCCCTCTCTTGCCTCGTACCCAAGTCATCAAGACCCCGATTTTTTGTCATGCCTCCTGCTCATTTAATAGTGGCATATTGTGGACAAAAATGCCAGTTTCGCCAGCCGCATGCACGTTCACCCATAGATTTGCTCGCGCATATGGTGTGGCAAAAGGAAAAAGCGGGAGGAGGTACAGTATGGGGATTGAACTTGCATGGTTGCACGGCGTGTATGTGTTGTTCGTAATTGGCATCATTCTCATGATGGTTATGCGCAGGGACACCAGTCTGATTAGCATTGTCGGGATTGCCCTGCTCGGACTGGTCGCGACCGGATCGGTGACGACGGCGATTGGCGGAATTTTTGGCAGCTTTATTTACGCGATCACCGAGCTGTTGCCGACGATTTTGGTCATCTGTATTATCGTGGCGATGAGTCATGTGCTTACAGATACTGGCGTCAACGAGACGATGATCCGGCCGATGACGCACCTGATTCACAACGCCACATTGGCCTATTGGGTGATCGGGATTGTGATGATGGTCATTTCCTGGTTTTTCTGGCCGTCGCCTGCGGTTGCACTGATCGGCGCGGTCATGCTGCCTGTCGCTTTGCGGGCGGGCTTGCCTGCCATGGGCGTCGCGATTGCGATGAACCTGTTCGGACACGGAATTGCGCTCTCCGGCGACTTTGTCATTCAGGGAGCGCCGACCTTGACAGCCAAAGCGGCGGGCCTGCCTGTAGAGGACGTCATTTCCGCCAGCGTTCCGCTCGTCGTCGTCATGGGGCTGGTCACGACCGTAATCGCCTTCTGGTACTTGAAAAAAGACATGAAGCTGGGCAATCTCCCGGGGTCCGGCAGCGACACGCCTGCGGGCGATTCCGTCTTTGCCGCAGCGCGCGTTCCTCTGCCTACGGGGACTCGCCGCTTTTTGGCTGCCCTCGTTCCCGTCCTGTTTGCGCTTGATGTCGTGGCGATGTTTGCTTTTGACTTGCGCGGAGGCGATGCGACGGCGCTCGTCGGCGGAACGGCTCTGTTGATTCTGATTGTCGCGACGATGCTCGCCCACAAGCAAAAAGGGCTGGAGCAAGTGACGAGCCATCTCATCTCCGGCTTTCAGTTCGGCTTCAAAGTGTTCGGACCCGTCATTCCGATCGCCGCCTTTTTTTACATGGGCGACAGCGGCTTTGTCAAAGTGTTCGGCGAGGTGCTGCCGGCTGGCTCGCAAGGGATCGTCAACGACTTGGGCGTGGCGCTGGCCCACACGATCCCGATCAGCAAAGAAGTAGCCGCCTTGACTGTCGCTGCTGTCGGCGTCATTACCGGGCTGGACGGCTCGGGCTTCTCCGGCATCACGCTGGCCGGTTCGCTCGCGCAGCTTTTCGCTACTGCTCTGGGCGCCGGAGCCGCTACTTTGACCGCCCTCGGGCAAATTGCCGCCATCTGGGTCGGCGGCGGAACGATTATTCCTTGGGCGCTGATTCCGGCAGCGGCGATCTGCGGCGTCGATCCGTTCGAGTTGGCGCGGCGCAACCTGTATCCCGTCGCCATCGGGCTATTGGTGACGACCATCGTTGCCATGTTCCTGTTGTAAATAACGACGAAAAAGGCGAAAAAGGCGCCTGGCCGTGGCACGCCGCCTTTTTCGTCTGTTGTTTTTGCCGACGGTTCATGCAGTTGTACTAGCATCACTCGAAAATGTTCGCGACGCTCCTCTCCAACGTCTTCGGGATTAGCCAGCCGCTCAGGGAGTTGTTCACGATTGCTGCCCCCTGCCTCTATCTCTTTGGCGTTCGTGTTTGCCTCGGCTGTTATTCGCAGCTTTTAAGGTTTCTCTCTCCCCTGTTCGGCTGCCGCGGTTTGGCATCGCTTGGCCGGGTTGCCCTTCCGCTCAAGAGTCTTGGCGGACAGCGCTGAAAGTGACGGCTTGATAAACATCCGAAACCTTGGCCCGCATGATCTCTGTCTTGTCGACTCGACAACTGCAAAAACGGAAAAGATCGGCGTAAAAATTTCCTGCCAAAAAGCTTGACTGCTCGTAGAGAACCGAATACAATCCTCCTATTTGAAGAAATTTGGCAATAGTCTGTAGATTCCGGTATGATGAGAGAAAGAAAGGAGGAGGCACACTATTTTTTCGGAATACCGACTTCTGATTGTAGATTTAGAACTAATTGCAAATGGATGGTGGTTGGTTTGAGCAAACATTCGCACATGCGCCCGTTCGCCAATTTAATCACATTGAACGAACTGGTTCATTTGGTGATGGCCCATGCATTTACGTTGCAGAAAAAATGGATGGCCAAAGATATTTATGACATGACCAGTTCGATGAATGTGTTCCCTATGAGCAGCAACCAGACCTACGTCTACCGGATTATGAAAAATCTCGCCCAGAAAGACATTCTCTTCATGGAATCAACCTGGTCTACTACAGAGCGGCCGACCCTGCACTATACGGTTATGGAGAAAGGTCTCATCCATTTTTACACCGGCGAGCGAGCAGTCATCAAGGCCGTACCCACCAAAGTCAAGCAGCTTCGCCATTTTTTGCACGATCTGGACCAAAAGCTTCCCGCCTCGCCATGCCCTCCCTCCCCTTTGCCTGAAAATGAGCAGGAGAAAAAAATCATTGGTGTCGCGGATTATTACGACTGGCTGCTACTGCGTGGCGCGCTGGATGGAAAGTCCCCACACTCTTGTAAAGACCTTGGCGACAATTTCGGGAAACCGGTAAACCTGTCCTACCTTTATCAATTGCATGAGGATTTAGAGCAGACGGGACATATCAGCGATGACTGGATTACATGCAAAGGCAGGGAAAAGTTGGCTGCACTGGAATGCGAACTGAAGACGGAGGTTCAGGAGGCGTTGAAGAGGGTGGAGAAGCTTGAAAAAACAGAATCAAGTGTGAAATCATGGGTCAAGGCTTGGCGTCAGCAACAAGCGGTAGAATAAACCAGTACTGTCTTCGTCTTGAAAAAACCTTGCTGTCACGCTTCGTCGTCCTGGACTTGGTAAAGCCGATGACCCCCGCCTTGGCCGCCGCGTAGTAGCTCAGCTTGACGCCGCCCTTTTGGCCAATTTGCGAAGCGATATTGATGATCCGCCCGCTCTTTTGCTCGATCATGTGCGGCACCACATGCCTCGTCAGCAGGAACACGGACCGCAGATCGACATCGATCATCCGGTCCCATGTTTCCACCGTCATTTCGTGAATCAGGCTTTGGGTAAGAATGCCCGCGTTGTTCACCAAAATATCAATACGTCCGAACTTTGCGAGCGTCTCGTCGACCAGACGCTGCACAAAGCGCACGTCGGTAACGTCCCCATCACCTGCCCGCTGCAGCCCGCCAGTTGGGCAACCACCTCGACCGATTTCCGCCAGAGTCTGGTTGTAGCAGTTGATCGCCACGTGGGCGCCTTCGCGGGCGAATGCCAACGCGATCGCTTTGCCGATTCCCTGGCCGGCCCCGGTAATAAGGGCAACTTTGTCCTTCAACCACTTTTTTCTTCTGTTTTGGCCCAAGCCTCATACACTTGTACTAGCATCCCATTTGGAAAGGAACAGACCGTATGAAACTGTGGGGAAAAAGTATCCAGGTCGCGGCAACCTACATAGGAACAGTGGTCGGGGCCGGGTTCGCGAGCGGCCAGGAAATTCTCGCGTTTTTCACCTCATATGGCCATGCAGGCACGGTCGGCATCCTGCTGGCCACGTCGCTGTTCGTCTGGCTGGGCTACAAGATGATGCTGCTGGCCCATCAACTGCGCACGCCCTCTTACGAATCGTTCAATCAAAAGCTGTTCGGGCCGATGCTTGGCCGCACCATGAATGTGCTTGTCTTTTTAACCTTGTTCGGTGTCACGACCGTCATGCTCGCCGGAGCGGGATCCGTGCTGGAGGAGCAATTCGACATCCCGTATTTGCTCGGAACGGCCGCCACGGTTTTGCTCGCGCTGCTCATCCTGCGAAGAGGGCTGGAGCAGCTCTTGCTGGTCAATGCGCTCGTCGTCCCGTCCATGCTGCTGTTTGCCCTGCTCATTTTGCTTGACGGCAGCGCCGAATCGCCTTTGCCGCTTGCCAAGCCTTCCGACTACGCCTTTTTGTGGAAAACGATTTTGTACGTCTCCTTCAATCTGGCGATGGCCCAGTCTGTCCTGATCCCGATCGGCTACGCCATCCGCGAAAAAGTCGTCCTGTTCCGCGCGGCGGTCATCGGAGGCGTCGTCCTCGGCTTTATGCTGCTCGTCGTGCATACGACGATGCTGGCGAATTGGGACGACGTGCGCTTCATGGACATCCCGATCCTGTTCATTACGGATCGCTGGAATGAATGGCTGCAACTGTTTTTCGTGTTCGTCCTCTACTCCGAGATTTTCACCACGCTCATCTCCAACGTGTTCGGGATCGGCCAGCAACTGCGCGAGCTGCTCCAGCAGCCGGAATCCCGGCTCTACCTGTATCTTTTTGCGGCTGCCTTCATCCTTTGCCTGATTGGCTACAGCCAGTTGCTGATGTTTTTGTATCCGCTGTTCGGGTATTTGGGGCTGTCTACGCTGTGCCGGATATCTGTGCCAGCGGTTTTGCTGCCGCGAGGGAGGAGGTGACCTGGACTTGGCCGCGGGATCCGCCCCACAGAAACAAAGCTGCGGCACGGCGCTAGAAGTCCTCTACGCCTCTTGCAGACTCGACTTTTTCCCGACGATGCTGCCATTGTCCAGCACGAACCAGAAGTTGTCTTCCTCGTAGCCCTTGACGATTCCCTGCACCGTACACAAGCACGCCCTCCCCCTACGACCGGACATACGCATGCCAAATCTCTTCTTCCTCGTCCGTCATGTCGCCTGTCATGGAAGAAAAATCAATTTTTCGCGCAAAACGGTCTTTCAACCGGGCAAATTGCTGGTAGGAGGCCGTTATTTTTGCGAGCGAAGCTGATTTTCCAAGTGCTTCCAGGTTCCCCAGCTCGGGGCAATCGTTCAGTTCCAGCGTAAGCAGACTGCCCAGTTCGGCCAACGCTGAAATATCGCCAATCGCCGTCTTGTTCATCTTCACGCTTCGCAGCTTGCGGTTGTTTGGCAAAAACGCCAGATCGGGCAAGCGGACGTCCTCCAGGCGCAACATCTGCAAATTCACAAGCTGTGCCAGCGCAGCCAAGTCGCTCTCGCACGCGTCGCCAAGACCGACAATCGCAAGCTCTGTCAACGAATGCAGCTCACCCAGCTCGCGAAGCTGCTCTGCATCGGGACGGTTGAGCGCCAGGCTTTTCAGGCTCTTTGCCTGCTTGAGCGGGGCGAGGCTGCGAACGGGAGTGTGCGTCATATCCAGCTCCGCCAGTCTCGGCAGGCTGGCGAGAGGCGCCAAATCCGTGACGGCGGTTGCAGACACGTTCACCATTTGCAAATTTGCAAATAAGCCAGACCTTGCAAGGGACGCAGATCGCTGAGCGGATTTTTCGGCACATACAGCCGTTTCAACTGCTGGCAGCCGCGGAGCGCTTCGATGGAGCGAATCTCGTTTGCGGTCAGCACCAGCTCGCGCACCTCGCGGCAATGCTGAAGCGGCGTCACATCGGTAATGCCTTCGCCAATAAACCGCAACTGCTTGGCATGCAAAAATACGTCAGCAGAGCCGCAGCGCCGCTCGATCCGCTCCTGCCAGCCCGCATCCAGACTACGGAGCCACGCTTGCGGATCGTGGACACCCGTATCGACGCGCATCGGCTGATAAACAGGCAGCTTTAGCTTGCGGATCGCGTCGAGAAAATGGATGGTGCCGCTCCGGCCATAGCTCCAGAAAAGCTGGTCGTCTTCCTGTTGGACGCTGTAGTTTTTCTCCTTCGCCGTGTCGCGGATGAAGCGCCTCTGCCATCCCGGGAATATCTGCCCGCAGCAGTTCGATGATTTCCTGCATGAGTCGTTCCAGCATACAATCCGCTCCCGTCCCAATTGAATCAGCGTCCCCGGAAAAATACCGCCCGGGACGCTGGAATATTTTCTCTTTTCAACCAATCTATCTTAGCACAGGGAGCGGGAAAAAGAAAAAACCTCTGCTTGGGACAATCCCCAGCAAAGGTCTTCCGGCATCTTCCTGGCCGACTGGTGAATTACGTACCGCAATACGTCCGATACGGGCCGCACGAGTCTGGCGGCAGCGTGGCGTACTCGGCCTGCTCCGGCGAATGCGCGTAAGGATCGACAAGCGCGGCAACCAACCGTTCCAGCACGCTGTAGTCGCCCTCCTGCACGGCTGCCTCCAGGGCCGCTTCGACGCGATGGTTGCGCGGGATCAGAGCCGGGTTGCTCGCTTTCATCCGTTGCCCGACAGCATCGTCGGAGGGAGCATGGCGCTTTTGTCTTGCTTGCCACTTTTCCTGCCAGGCGGCGAACTCCGGCGCGGCAAACAACGCTTCGTCCCTTTGCTGATCGAACGTCAGGGCGAGGAACGTGTTCGTATAGTCCGCCCGATGCTTTTGCAGCAAGTTGAGCAGTTCTTCCATCAGCGCCACGTCGTCCGCTTCCTCGCCGAACAGCCCGAGCTTGGCCCGCATGCCAGCGAGCCAATTCCGGTAGTACAGCTCGCCAAAGCGGGAGAGCGCATCCTGTGCCACCTGAACCGCCTTGGCCTGGTTTTCATCCACGAGCGGCAGCAGGGCTTCGGCAAAGCGCGCCAGGTTCCAGACGGCGATTTGCGGCTGGTTGCCGTAGGCGTAACGTCCCTGGTAGTCAATGGAGGAAAAGACGGTAGCCGGATCGTACGCGTCCATGAAGGCGCACGGGCCGTAGTCAATCGTTTCGCCGCAAATGGACATGTTGTCGGTGTTCATGACGCCGTGGACGAACCCGACGAGCTGCCATTTGGCGATCAGCTCTGCCTGTCGGCGAATCACTTCCTCCAGCAACGCCAGATAGCGGTTGTCCTGCTCAGCAGCTTGCGGAAAATGTCTATGTAACGTATAGTCGGCGAGCGCCCGCAGTTCCTCGTCGCTCCCCCATTGGGCCGCGTATTGGAAGGTGCCCACGCGCAAATGGCTGGAGGCGACACGCATAAGTACCGCGCCGGGCAGATCGTCTTCGCGGATGACGGTTTCTCCGGTCGTCACCACCGCCAGGCTGCGGGTCGTCGGGATGCCCAGCCCGTGCATGGCTTCGCTGATGATGTATTCGCGCAGCATCGGCCCGAGTGCCGCCCGTCCATCGCCCCGCCGGGAGTACGGCGTGCGGCCCGAGCCTTTCCATTGCAGGTCAAACCGCTCGCCTTGCGGGGTAATGTGTTCGCCCATCAAGAGCGCGCGCCCGTCCCCGAGCATGGTAAACTGTCCGAACTGGTGCCCGGCGTAGGCTTGGGCAATCGGCTTGGCGCCCGGAGGTATCCGGTTGCCTGCAAACACCTCCGCTCCCGCTTCTCCATCTAATGCATCGGCTTGCAAGCCAAGGGCAGCAGCCAGCGGACGGTTGAAAATGACGAGCTTGGGTGAGCGTACAGGGGTAGGGTTCAGTCTCGTGAAAAAAGTTTCCGGCAGAGTCGCATAGCTATTGTCAAAATGCCAGCCTGCCTCTGGAATGGCTTGGGTCATCGTTTCCCATTGCTCCTTTTTTGGTCGGATTTGTCGCCTTCTGTTCATTTTACCAAAAGAGCACCCAAAAGCATGCACGGGATTTTGTCTGGACGGTCTGTTACTGACGCTGCGCTGCATTTTGAAAAAAGGATGCTGTGCCCCTGCCTGGTGCGGTATCGCGAAGCTTTTGCCGAGCGAGCGGGTTGCGGGCAAGTCTGTTTCCGCCTACATCGACGGTCTGCGCATGGACGAAGCCAAGCGCAAGCTGCTGGCTGGAGAGCGCGTGCAAGCGATTGCCGAAGCGGTCGGCTTTCACGTTTCCGCGAACTGTCCCAGGTTGTTGAAGCCTACCATGCTGGCCGCATAGGTCACGCTGCTGCCGTCTTGCTCCAGCAAGCAGCGGGCCAGCTCCAGCCGCTGGTCGATCACATAGGCGTGTACCGGCAGGCCGAACAGCTCTTTGAAGCCTTTTTTCAGCTTGTACTCGTTGAGGCAAATGAGCCGCGACAGCTCAACCAGGCTCGGCGGGGCAATCAGGTTCGCGTCCACGATTTGCTTGGCTTGCCGCAAGCTGGCGATGTCTGTTTTCGAGAGAGCTACATCGCGGGGCAACGAACCTTTTTCCAGCAAAACTTCATCCATATACACGGCCAAAAGCTCCAGTATTTTCCCTTCCATATACATACGGCGGATTTCCGCGCGATACGGGCAGCGCATGATTTCGTGGAGGATACGCTTGACGAGCGGCGTCATTTTCCGGTTGTCGTACAGCTTGTCGCGCGCTGCCATTCGGCTCCACTGCGCTTCCAGGCGGGGAATCGGCCACGCCTGCACGAGCTTGGGGCACGTCCAGCTTGACAGTCAAACAACGAAAGTGGCGCTCCGCTGCGAAATGACACGTGCTGCTCGTCTCTGCTCTCCCGAATGCGATCACCTCACCGGGTGCGATGCCATGGTCCAGATGGGTGTCGTTCGAGCTCCAAAGCAAATTTTCATCCAGTCGTCCCGCTCCGTGCTCTTCATGCCAAGCTCTTCTCGGAAAACAATGTCGCAGATCATCACGTCCACCATGGCATTCAGGCTCGTCCGCTGCCAGTAGCCTGTGCCGACCTGCTCCGGGAGTACGACGGTTTGCTGGAACGATTCGTTCCGATAGAGAGCATTCAGGTTGCGAGCGCACAATGCTTGTCTACTACATTCTCGACCGCATACCAGTGTGCTGCTTGGTTCATACGCTTGTTTTCACCTCTGCGCTGGTTGTCTTGTCTGTTCAGAAAAAAAACTGCTCGTCTTGCTGCAAAACGACCCTGCTCTTGCCTGGAACGCTTGAGAGCGCGTGGGGGCGCATAGGAACGCTTGGCAACGCCAAAAACCCCGCCGCTTGGACGGGATTATCGTCTGTTTTAGTTCACCCGCCAGCCCTCCGCTTCCTGCTGCAAGCTCCACAAATTGGCATACAGTCCGGCTCTGGCGACAAGCTCGCTGTGGGTTCCTTCTTCTGCGAGGCGGCCTTGGTCCAGCACGATGATTTTATCCGCGTTTTGGCTCGTCTTCAGGCGATGCGCGACAGGATGACCGTTTTGCTTTTGACCAGCTCGTTGATCGCCTGCTGCGACGTGCTCGGCCAGCCGCACCCGGAGCTGGTACAAAATCTGGAACGCCGCGACGTGCGAGCACATCAGCCCGACGTACAGCGCGAGCAGTGCCCCGACCAGAGCGAGAAAAGCGACAACGCCCCAATACACGACCAGCTCCCGGTCGATGTCGGCAGGACTTTGCGCGTTTCTGAGCAGCTCCTCGACAATTTTGTACACCGCCACAAAAGGGGCGATTTGCAGCAGGCTAGAGAGGACGGAAAAGATGCTGGCAGCGATCAACAGCCCTTTTTTCTCTCCGGCGATTTTCAACAGACCAGACATCTCCGACTCCGTACTCACAAAAGCAGCACTCCTTTCTCTTAAAGGACAGATTGGTAGGAACGATAATCATTATCACCAACATCTGAAAAACAGGACCCGCTCCCCAACTCGTTCGTGAGAAAACGGGTCCTTGCGACTTGCTTCGATTGCCTACTCCGAATGCTTTGTCGCCAGCACAGTTGTTGCAGGGGCGCTTTTGGCTTTGGTTACAAGCATCGTAATCGCCATCACCAGCACGACTACAGAGACGACGCCAAAAGGCAGATGCTTTTCCAACTGGTACAAGCTTGTGCTCAAAATCGGAGCAATGACAGCGGAAACCCCTTGCACGGCTCCCACCAGTCCGGCTACTCCCCCCTGCTGCTCACGCGAGACGGCAAGGGACGCGCCAGCCATGAAGCCGGGCATCATCAGCCCGGTGCCTACGCCAAACAGGAAGAAGGCTATGTAAAAACCGACGGCATGGATCACAAACAAAAACAGCGACGTTCCGGCAATCACCAGCAAGGAGCCGACCAAAATCAGCGAGCGCGGCTGCCATTTCGGATTTTTCATCTGCACTCCTTGGGTGAAGATCATCGCGATCCCGCTCAGCATCATCCCGAACGACAGCATCCGGGCCGTTTCCGTTGTCGTCAGTGACAACTGATCCTGGAAGTAAAACCCGCCGACGACCTGCAACGTGACGATGCTCATCATCGTAGCCAGTCCAGCGAACAAATACAGCCGCAAGCCTTTTTGGAACGGGTTCAGCTTGGGGGCTTTTTCCGTGACGATTGGCTTGTGCGGCGGAATCAACAGCAGCACGACGGCAAACGCGATGAGCGGCAGCAGCGCGCCGATGTACAGCGGCCAGATCAAGCCGATGAGCGCAAACACCCCGGCGATCGCAGGCCCCATCACCAGCCCCATGCCATTCGCGGCCCCGATCAGCGCCATCCCCGACGCCCGGCCTTTTTCATCGGTCACATCCGCCATGTACGCTTGCGCCGATGATGGAACGGCAGGAATAAACATCCCGACCATCCCACGCGCCACGATGAGCAGCGTCACCAGCAGGCTGCCGCCGATGAGGTTCGCCAGCCCCGCATACATCGTGAGCGTAAACAACACGTAGCTGACGAACATCCCCAAAAAGCCAATCAAAATAACCGGCTTTCTCCCTTTTGTATCGCTCCATCTCCCCCACACTGGCGCCATGACAGCCATCGCGACAGAGCCCAGAGAAATGATTAACCCTGAATGCGTCTCACTCAGTCCTAATTCGCGAATCAATGGCGGCATGACGGGAGCGATAATCATCAAGCCGACCATTGCGACGAAAACGCTGAAAAAAATACTGACACGTACTCGTCCCATATTCTCTCTACTCCTTTCGTAACGTGCTGTCATCATCTTATGGAAAAATCGCCGGGCGCCACCACCTAAAGACGGAGCGAAACTACTGCAAAACGGATTTTTCTGTCGCAAATGCCATTCCACGGACTGGGGCGAGAACGGCGATTCATCTGGACCGCCGGACGGTACGCAACTTCCCGGCGCGTGCTATCGCGCTGTTTCGCTGCTGAAACGGCGGTCGTTCGCCCTGACTGTCCTGCCCGGAAATCAGGCAGTACGCTTTTTACTGCCCCCCAGCCGTTACTGGCGCTGCAAAATCTGGTTGCCCAGCTTGTCCAAAAGCTGCATCCGCCCGATCGCGGTGAAGGAATAGTTGTAGTTATCGACCTGGCTGATCTTGTAGACATGGCCGTTTTGCACCGCTTTGAGCCCTTTCCAGACGTTGCTGTCGCTCATTTTGTGCTCGCTGCTTTCCATCAGCAGCAAGTGATCCGGGTTCAAGGAAGACAGCGCTTCCAGGCTGAGTTCCATTCCGCCCCAATGCTCGGGCTTGCTCGAACAGCGCATGCACGAGCGAATCGCCAAACAGGTCGCCCATATCGCCAAGCAGCTCCACAGCCAAGCCTTCGTACTCCGTCGGAAACAAGCGCTCGGCCCGTGGCGTCAGTTGGTACACGAACACGGGCCTGCCAACCTGCCGGCGCATGATCTGGGCGTCGAGATAGCGCTCCCGGTGCAGCACATCCAAATGCTTGCGCACCGCGACTTTCGTAATCCGCAAATGCTCCGCCAGCTCCTGGACGCTGACCGTCCCGTGCTTTTTCATGTACAACAATAGCTTTTGCCGGGTGGTCGGTTCGCGAAAAGCCGCTGCTCCCATCCCCACGGTTTACCTCATGGCCTCGTTGTAGCGCCGGTTGACCTCTTCCCAATCGATGACGTTCCACCAGGAGGACACGAAATCCGGCCGCTTGTTTTGGTACTGCAAATAGTAGGCGTGCTCCCAGACGTCCACGACCAAAATCGGCGTTTTCTTTTCCATGAACGGCGTATCCTGATTCGGCGTGCTCGTCACTTCCAGCTTGTCCCCGTCGACGACCAGCCAGCCCCAGCCGGAGCCGAAGCGGCTGATGGCGGCTTTCGTCAGCTCTTCCTTCATTTGCGCAAAGCTGCCAAAGTGCTTGTCGATACCCTTGGCGATGTCCCCGCGCGGCTTTCCGCCGCCCGTTGGACTCATGATCGACCAGTACAGGCTGTGACTGTAGTGGCCGCCGCCGTGATTGCGGACCGCTGTGCGAATTTCTTCCGGCAAATCGTTCAAGTGACAGATAAGCTCCTCCACCGTAGCGTTCTGGAACTGGGGGTAGTTTTCCAGAGCCTTGTTCAGATTGGCGACATAGGTAGCATGGTGTTTCCCGTGATGAATTTCCATCGTTTTGGCATCCAGATACGGCTCCAGTTCATCGTAGGCATACGGCAATTGTGGCAATGTAAAAGCTCCCATTGGAAAATTCCTCCTGTTCAGTGGATTACAAGGACAGTGTACAAGAAGAAAAAATATTTTGTACATACCCAAAAATGTTTCCTTTGGTAAACTTAATTGCAAAATCGTTTATTGTGTTGTAGAATAAACTCAATCTTTCCTGAACGAAACAATTTTTCTGCAGGGAAAATTCTGTTCTCTTGCCCCTTTTGACGAGGGGTCGTTTGCATACTCCTAATCAGGAGGGAATTTCTGTTCATGACCGACTCTATCCAGCCACAAGCGCATTATTCCGTTTTTCAGCCACTCGTCGAGCTGGCTAACGGAAAATGCTTCGGATACGAAGCTCTGCTACGCTGCTCATCCGGCGCTTCGCCTGAGCGGCTTTTCCAGACGGCCCGCCAAAGCGGCCGCCTGTACGAGTTGGACACGACGGCCATGCGCGGAGCTGTATTTGCCTACTTTGCCGAAGTGTCTCAAGCGCAGCACGCGCCTTATTTGTTTCTCAATGTGTTTCCTTCGACCTTGCTGCATCCGGGTTTTTGCGCCTTGCTTGAGGAGATGCTGGCCGCGCATCCCGCCTGCTGCCAGCGCATCGTGCTGGAGATCAACGAGGCGACAGAGGAAGACAAGATGTGGGACATTCGGCTTCTCGGGCAAAAAATTCGCGACTTGCGCGCATACGGCTATTTGATCGCGCTTGATGATGTAGGCTCCGGTGCTGCATCTTTGCGAAAAATCGTGGAGTACGAGCCAGACATCGTGAAGCTGGACCGCTACTTTGGCAACCAGTTGGCTCTCAGCCCCAACAAGCAAAAGCTCGTCTCCCTGTTCGTCGACTTTTGCCGGGGCCAATCCCATCTCGTGCTGGAAGGCTTGGAGGAACCCGACGATCTGGCGACGGCAAAAACATTGGGCGTCCCCCTCGGCCAAGGATTTTTGCTCGGGCGGCCAAGAGCGCTTTGTGAAGCGGTTTATTTGGGGGGAGTGTGAGGGGTTGGACGTGGAAGAAGCCCGTTACCGGGGAGGTACGGGCTTTTAGTCTTCTTTCTGCGAGGCAAAATTTTATTCTCCCGTTTCGGCGAATCTCTTGATCCGGGAACCGATTTCATCGCGAATCCGCTGAAATTCCGCCCATTCTTTTCCGGCAGGATCGTCAAATCCCCAATGAACCCGTTTTACATGCGGCGGTGTGATCGGGCAAGCGGAATCCGCGTGATGGCAAAGCGTCACGACAAGGTCCGCTTTGTTTAAAATGACCGGATCTATCACATCCGAGGTGTGATCGGACATGTCGATTCCGACTTCTTGCATCGCTCGCACAGCATTTGGATTGATACCGTGCGCTTCGATCCCGGCTGAAAACACATTCCAGGCGTGGCCCAAGTATTTCTTTCCCCATGCTTCGGCCATTTGGCTTCGGCAAGAGTTCCCTGTGCACAAGAAGTAAATCGTTTTTTTGTTTTCCATCCTGTCCTCCCCTTTTCAACTTTTATGTGTTAGCAAAATATTTTCGGCGCAACCATAATGAGACGTTAACCAAGGCGATCATCACAGGCACTTCCACAAGCGGGCCGATAACTGCTGCAAACGCTGCGCCTGAATGAATCCCAAACACACCGATGGCTACGGCGATTGCCAACTCAAAGTTATTGCTGCCTGCTGTAAACGCTAAGGTCGCCGTAACCGGATAACCGGCACCGATCTTCCTCCCCATGTAAAAAGCAAGAAAGAACATCACGAAAAAGTAAATCAGCAAAGGAATCGCAATGCGAACGACGTCTACAGGTACGCTGACGATGCTTTCCCCTTTCATCGAAAACATGACGATGACGGTAAAAAGCAAGGCAACCAACGTGAGCGGACTTAGTTTGGGCAGAAATACTTTTTCATACCATTCCCTGCCCTTTGCTTTGACCAGACCAAAACGCGTCAGCATCCCGGCAAGAAACGGAATCCCCAAGTACAGGAGCACCGATTTTGCCACGTCCGCCATGGTAAACGTCACCATCGCTCCCTGGATGCCCAGCCATTCCGGAATGAGCGTGAGAAACACATACGCGTATATGGAGAAGAAGAGCACCTGGAACACCGAATTGAATGCCACCAGCGCAGCCGCGTATTCTGTATCCCCTTTGGCGAGGTCATTCCACACAATGACCATCGCAATACAACGGGCCAAGCCAATCACAATCAGCCCTGCCATGTATTCTGGCTGATCGGCCAAGAAAATGACGGCCAGCAAAAACATCAGGATCGGACCAATCACCCAGTTTTGAAGCAGCGACAGGAAAAGAACTTTTTTGTCCTTCCCAATACGAGCCATTTCCTCGTATCGAACTTTTGCCAACGGGGGATACATCATCAAAATCAGGCCGATGGCAAGCGGGATCGAGGTGGTGCCCATCTGGAAACGGTGCAAACTATTCGTAAAACCCGGTATGAACGTCCCTGCCAAAATGCCGACTGCCATCGCAAGAAAAATCCAGAGGGTCAAGAAACGGTCTAACAACGATAATGGCTTCATGAAATACTCCTTTTTGGCTTAGCAACACGAAACTGTATCCCGCGCTGTATTTTCCTCTACACAGCAAGCTACTTGTTTCGTATAGCGGAGGTCGCTGTCAGCCTTTGTGTAAAAAAACTCCCATTCGTTTCCGTCCGGATCGGTGATCCAAAATTTGTCCTGGACAGCATAGCAGCAGGTCGTATCCAGTTCGTCACGCACCAGGATGCCTTCCTTTTCCAATCGTTCCTTGTGAAGAGCGATCTCTTCTGCGCGTTCCACCTGGAAGCCGAAGTGATTCACCTGGTTACCGCGAATCGCGTCCCGAACATTCAAGGTAAAGTTTAGCCCTGGGCTTTCCAGCAAAAACTTCGCATAATCGCCCTTGACCTTTACAGGCTTCACCCCAAACATTTTCTGGTAAAATTCAACTGATTTCGCCAAATGCGAAACATTGATTCCAACGTGCGCATACTTCATTTCTGATTCCTCCCCTGATTCAAAAGTCATTCATCAAAAAAAATTGATGTAAGGATCAAAAAAAATTAGCAGCAGCTTCCTTTTCCGGCTTTCCTGAAGATGCAACAAAGCTCTTCCGATAGCAGGTGATTCACTTCCTCATCATTCAAATCGTAGTAACTCCATGTTCCTTTTGTCTCTTTTGTAATCAGATTGGCGTCCAGCAAAACTTTGAGATGGTACGAGAGCTTGGATTGCGGCATGTCAAAAACTTCCGTAAGGTCGCAGACGCACGTTTTCCCTCGCTGGCACAGCTCATACATAATTTCTAATCGTCTCTGATCAGCGAGCGCTTTGAATTTCTTCTCATACTGCTCCAACTTTTGTTTCAGATTGTTCATGGAAGATGACCTCATTCATCAATTTTTTTTGATATATAGATTATAGGCATGATGTGCAAGGAAATGCAATCGTTGATTCCTTTGGCGGTTTTGCGCGAGATCAGAGGGAGGACAGGCTGAATCCCAGACCGAAAATGCCGTTCCCCTCTCCTGAGCTGTACGCGAGCTGCAGTTTTTGGAAAACACCCTCGACCGGGCGTGAGGTGGATGGGAAGGGAAAAGGAAAACGTTCCGGTAAACTCATGCTGCGCAAAGGTTTCGCCCATTCCCTGGATGGCGCCTCCCCCTTTTGGCAGCGAGATGTGGCTGGTCGTTATTTTACTGGACATGGCTTGTTTCGCGGCTGCAACTCAACGGATCTCATTTCTGTACCGCGCTTCCTTCCTGTTCAGAGTGGATTTTTCGTCGAAACGAGACAAAACCAACAGCGAATCGTGAGGAAAGTTTGTACGCAAAGTGTATTTCAGTAAAATTTGCCATAAATTTCAACATTCTTTTTTTCTGTAGCGGAAACTTTTGTCATGGTTAGCGGCTAGACGGCGTCGTCGCCATCTCGTGCCGTTTTACCCGTCTCCGCAAAAAACGTTTGACTGAAGGCCCGGACGCCAGAAGCAGCGGTCGTTTTTCGTTTGGGCACGCCAAAAAAGCCCGATTCTGAAGCGATCGGACCCTCTTTTCCTGCACGGGCGTCTTTTGCCAGGCGAGCAAGCGGACTTCCCCTGCTTACGCTTGCTGCCGCAGCTCATCGGGCACGCGAATCTTTTCGCCCGTCCTTGCGCAAATGGCGACAAACGTAACCTCTGCTTGCAAGACAAGCTCATCGCGCTGGTTGCGGATGAGCTGCCTGAGCACAAAGCTCGTGTTGCCCACCCGCTCTATGGACGAATGAATCAGCAGGACGTCGCCGAGAAAGGCTTCCTTTTTGTATTCGGCTTGCAGCCTGGCCACGAACGAGCGGAAGCCAAGGCGGGAAAAATAGTGATACCACGGCTGGCGAGCCTGCTCCAAAAACGCCATGTATTGGACGTTGTTCACATGGCCATCGTGAATCGCCTCTGGTTGTACGCGAATTTCAAACGGTGAAAACGGCATGGACTCTCCCCTTTTGTCTGTGCTGGCAGGTTTGTTTTCGTCATAGTTCGATAGTTCGCGCCCCCTGCTGAAAATTCCTGCCAGCCTGGGCGAGCCGCATGCTGTGCCACTTAAGTCGCACGCCTCACTCTTTGACTGCGCCGGACGTCAAGCCGGAAATAATCCGTCTCTGGAAAATCAGCACCATAATTACGAGCGGCACGGTCACGATGATGGACGCAGCCGAGATTTCCCCCCACGGAATCGTGAACATCCCTTGAAACATGACGATGCCCACCGGAACTGTCTTCATCGCTTCCTGCGTATTCAGCGTGAGCGCAAACAAAAATTCGTTCCAGGCGGCGATAAAGACGAGAATCGCCGTCGTAAACACGCCTGGCATCGCCAGCGGAAAAAACACGCGTGTCATCGTCTGCCAAATGCTCGCCCCGTCCACTTTGGCGGCTTCTCCGAGATCGCTCGGAATTTTGCGGAAGAAGATCGTCAAATTCCAGATGGCGAGCGGCAGCGCGAAGGTCGTATAGGGGATAATCAGGCCAAGGTAGCTGTTTGTCAGACCCACGGACTGCATGAACATGAAAATCGGCGAGATCGTGGCGATTTGCGGGAACATGGAGACGGCCAAAACGACGCCGAGAATGATCGTCTTCCCGCGAAAAGACAGCCAGGCGATCGCATACGCGGCAAAGGACGCAATCGTGATCGAATACAGCGTCGTCAGCGTCGCTACTACCGTCGAGTTCCACAAATATGTGGCAAATGGCCGTTCGGTGAATACGCGGATGAAGTTGTCGAGCGTCGGATTCTCGATGATGAACTGAAAGGCGCGCTCACCGAACAGCTCCCCTGGGGGTTTTAGGGTGGCGAGCAAAATCCATAAAAACGGGAACATGACGACGAAGACAAAAAGCAGCAATCCGACGTAGAACAAGGGCCCTGCACTTTTTTGCATGCACGTTTCCTCCTTATTTTCCGTTGCCCTCACCCAAGAGGTCTGCTCCCAAAATTTTGACGTAGCCAATCGAAATCAAGGCGACGCACAAGAAAACAATGACAGCGAGCGCCGAGCCTTCACCAAAGCTCATCTGCGCAAACATCGTTTTGTAGGCGTAGATGGAAATCGTTTCGGTCGAGTTGGCTGGCCCCCCGCCTGTGAGCGCATAAATGAGGTCGAACACCCGGAACGCGTCGAGCGTGCGGAACAACAGCGCCACGAGAATCGTCGACTTGAGCATGGGCAAGGTGATGCGGAAAAATTGCTGGAAGCGGTTGGCCCCATCTACAGAGGCGGCTTCGTACAAGCTTTGCGGAATGGTCTGCAAGCCAGCAAAGAGCAGCAAGGCCATGAACGGCGTCGTTTTCCAGACGTCGGCCAAAATGACGGAAAACATCGCGCCTGCCTTCGTCGAGAGCAGCACGCCCATGTCCGAGACAAGCCCTGTCACCTCGAACAGATGCGCCACAATCCCGTTTTGCCCGTCGTAAAGAAATTTCCACATCATGGCGGAAATGACCGTCGGGATGGCCCACGGAATCAGCACGGTCGCGCGGACAAGCCCCCGCCCGCGAAACGGCCGATTGAGGAGCAGCGCAATGCCCATGCCGAGCACAAGCTCAATCGCAACAGAGACGACAGTGAAAAAGAACGTGTTGTACAAAGCGGCCCACATTCGGCTGTCGGTCAAAAACTTCTGGTAATAGGCGAAGCCAATGTAGTTCGGTTCGATCAGCGAGGATTGGATCCCCGCCATGACGCCGACCGCCCCCTCGGGCTTAGACAGTTGCTTTTGCGCGCCAAGCGCAAGGAGTGCCGCCTCCGCCTGCTCCAAGGTTGTCCGCACAGCATCTGTCTGCTCACCTGTCAGCGTCACATATTTCAGTTCGGCGGGAATCGGCTTGAATTCGAGCAGCAACTGATCGACGGCGTGGTAACGGCTCGCGATCTCGCCTGTCTGGTTGAGGGAAGCATTCATTTGCTCGATCTGCTGCCGGATGGCGTCCAGTTGTTCCTTCGTTGCCCCTTCGGCAGACTCTGCCTCTCTTTTCACATAGCGGAGCAAATTGGGCAGCGTGCTGACGTAGCGCTCCATGTCCAGCCCATAGGAAGAGTGGACCTCTGTCTTCGTCGGGTCATTCAACCGGATGTCGTGCAGACTGATCCAAAACGATCGCATGACAGGCCAAATCGCGATGACGAGTATAATCAGCAGTGCGGGAAAAATCAGCAAATAGCCCGTCTGTTTTTCCGAAAGGGACCCTTTGTTTTGTCGATTCATCCGTTCACCACCTTCTATCCTGATAGGAACATTCGAGGTACTGGGCAAAATCCGACATCCATTCACTCCCGGGAGAGACGCGCCCTCCCGGAAGCCATTGGACCCGTATTCTTTCCGGCTTGCCTTGCGTTATTTTTTTATCAGCTCATTCATTTTCGTTTCCATGTTTTGCACAGCTTGCTCGGCGGTTTGCTGTCCGGCGAGAGCCTTGGACACCTCGATCTGGATTACTTCGGAGATTTTCGGATAAATCGGCGTAGTCGGACGGGAGACGGCAGCGCTGACGCCATCTACGAAGTCTTTGTTGGCGAACAGCGGGCTTGCCTTTTGCACTTCGGCATCTTCATACACAGGCAGGAAAGTCGGAGCGAGTCCGCCGTGCACCGCCGAAATTTTTTGCCCTTCGGCCCCCGTCATAAACTTCAGAAATTCCCACGCTTCTTTCGGATGCTTGCTGAACTTGTTGATGCCGCCCATCCATCCGCCGAGCGCCGCAGCGGACCCGGCATCGCCTGCCGGCAGCGGAGCGATTGCTACTTTGTCGACGATTTTGGACTGCGCCTGATCTTGTGCGAGCGCGAACTGGTACGGCCAGTTGCGGACGAAAGCCGATTGTCCTTCGAGGAAAGCGGTATGCGATTCGGTCTCCATAAAGGTGGTGATGTTGCTCGGCACGAAGTCCGATTGGACGACCTCGATCATTTTGTTCAAGCCTTTGATGGTGGCCGGATTGTTAATCGCCACGTTGCCTTGTTCATCCAAAATTTTTCCGCCGTAGGAGGCAATGAACTCGACGAAGTTGCACACCAGTCCTTCGTATTGCTTCGCTTGCATCAGGTAGCCGAATTTCGTGCCGCCCTGCCCCTTCGTGGCTTTCGCCTGCGCGATCAGCTCATCCCATGTTTTGGGCGGCTCTTTGACCAGGTCCTTGCGGTAAAACAGCAGCCCGGCATCGATGAATTTCGGCATGGTCCACTGCTGGCCGCCGAAGTTTCCGGCATCCATCGCCCCTTTGATGTATTTGCCGGTGTCAATGCCGTCCTGCTCGATCAAGCGGTCCAGCGGGAGCAAATAGCCGGCCTGGGCAAATTCCGCGGGCCAGATGACGTCTAAGTCAAACACGTCGATCTCCTGGGACTGCGCGCTGAACATGGTGACGTACTGGTCGTGGCTTTGTCCGGTGTCAGACGGCATTTCGCGAATTTCTACCTCGATGTTCGGGTGGGCGTTTTGAAAAGCTT
The DNA here is from genome assembly GCF_058788915.1 of Brevibacillus sp. FW301-21C12A. Classification (NCBI taxonomy): domain Bacteria; kingdom Bacillati; phylum Bacillota; class Bacilli; order Caryophanales; family Paenibacillaceae; genus Brevibacillus; species Brevibacillus sp. FW301-21C12A. Next base: position 48,292 of record NZ_JBYTBG010000020.1, on the reverse strand, counting down.
CGACGAGCTTTTTCGTGGAGTCGGTCGCATCTTTGCCGCGCGCGTAGACGAGCTTGACTTTTTCTGCGGCGGGCTGCGGAGCCGGTTCTGTCTTCGGTGCCTCGGTCGCGGGCTGTCCCTGTGCGGGCGCGGATTGTTGCGGAGCTGATGAGCATGCTGCCAAGGAGAGTGCAACTGTCAAGGTAAGTCCCATTGATGTAAGCCGTTTCATAACTTTCATGCAATTTAACCCCCTATGCTCTTTATGGATCTATGTCGCCTGCCAAAGCAGGCCGTAAAACCGCCGTTACAGTCGGACAGCCTCGCCTGTTTGCGCCGACTGGTAAATCGCCTCGATCAACCGGGTGATGTACAAGGCTTGCTCCGGTGTGCAGAGCGGCTGCGCCTTCCCTTCGACCGCATCGAGGAAATTGGCGAGCAGCATCACCCGCTCGTTGCAAGGCGTTGGCGACAGCTCCGTCGTCGCCGTCACGCCGCCCCACTCGTGGTACAGCGTCAGCTTTTCCTCAAGCAAGCCGAGCGAGACGCCTCCCGCCTGCCCGTACAGTTGCAGGAAAACGTTTTCTTTTTCGATGTGAGAAGCCCAGCTTGCGTCCAGCGTGAGCGAAAATCCGTTTTCAAATGTAATCATCGCGACCGCCATGTCTTCGACGTCAAACTTGCCGTTTTCCTCGCGCCTGCCCCACTCGGACAGTCCGCGCTTGTGCGGGCCGAATTGCGCATACGTCTGGCCGAGTACAGACACCGGCTTTGGATGGTCGAGCAGCCACAAAGTCAAGTCGAGCATATGTACCCCGATGTCAATCAAAGGGCCTCCGCCTGCCAGCTCTTTTTGCGTAAACCAGCTCCCCCAGCCGGGAATGCCGTTGCGCCGCACCCAGCCTGTCTTGGCGTGATAGATGCTGCCTAACCTGTCTTCATCCAGCCATGCCTTGACTTGCTGGGCTTGGCTGCGAAAGCGGTTGTTTTGCGCGACCATCAAAATTTTCCCGGCTTGCTTCGCCGCTTCGATCATGTCTTCCGCCTGCTGGGCGTTCATGGCCATCGGCTTTTCGCAGAGCAGATGCTTGCCTGCTGCCAGGGCTTGTTTCGCCGCTTGCGCGTGCAAATAGTTCGGGACGCAGACGATCACCGCGTCGATCGGCGCTTGCGAAAGCATCTCCTCATAGTCGGTAAAGACGTGCGCAATCCCGTACTGCTCGGCTTTTTCCGCTGCCGTTTCCCGCGACACATCTGCAATGGCGACGATCTCTGCACGCGGCTCCCTCTTGGCTGCCTCCAGATGAGCCAGAGCGATCCCGCCTGCCCCGATGATCCCGATTTTGTGTGTGCGCATATTCGCTACATCTCCCTCCTACACCCACCAAAGATTTTTGATCGGCTCGCGCAAAATGACTTGCTGCAAATTTTGCACGGCGCGCTCGAAGCCTTCCTCAATCGACATGATCGCGTCTTCGTGCTCGATGCTGATGACGTAATCGTAGCCGTTCATGCGCAGGGCGCTCATCATGTCCGCCCACGTCTGCTGCGAGTGTCCGTAGCCGACCGTGCGGAAATACCACGCCCGTTCATTGAGATTCGCGTACGAGTTCATGTCGGTCAGCCCGTACATGTTCACCTTGTCCTGATCGATATACGTATCTTTGGCATGGAAGTGGTAGATCGCTTGTTCTTTTCCCAATATTTTGATCGCCGCTACCGGATCAATGCCTTGCCACCACATATGGCTCGGGTCGAAGTTGGCCCCGATCGCGTCTCCGACTTGCTCGCGCAGCTTGAGCAGCGTACCCGGTGTATGGACGAGAAAGCCTCCGTGCAACTCCAGGGCGACTTTGACCTGATGCGACTTGGCGTAGCCGCCCCACTCTCTCCAGTACGGAATCAGCTTCTCGTTCCACTGCCAGTTCAGCACGTCGCGGTATTCATTCGGCCAGGGAGCGACAGGCCAGTTCGGGTACTTCGCGCCTTCGTGATCTCCCGCCGTGCCGGAAAAGCAATTGACGACAGGAACTTCCAGCAACTCAGCCAACTGAACCGTTTTGACGAACGTCTCGTGCGACTGCTGGGCAAAGCTTTTGTCCGGCGAAAGCGGATTGCCGTGGCAACTGAGCGCGCTGATGACCAGTCCCCGCTCCTCGACGGCTTTGCGGTACGCCTGACGCTTTTGCTCGCTTTCCAGCAGCTCATCGAGCGGGCAGTGCGCGTTGCCGGGATAACCACCCGTCCCGATTTCCACTGCCTCCAGTCCCGCCTCCTTCACATGGTCGAGCATTTCCTCAAACGACTTGTCGCTAAACAAAACGGTAAACACACCGAGCTTCAAATGCTTCCCCTCCTTTTTTCTCGCGGAGCTTGCAGGCTCATCTATGGGCAGTTCGTGATGCTCCCTCAAATACAGCGCTTACACTTTGCCGGATGACGAGATGGTGCGGCACGGTGCTCATCCGCTCCACCGGCTCGTTGCGGATTTGCTTGAGCAGTTGCTCTGCCGCTGCCTTGCCGTACATGAACGGGTCGTTGTGTACGGTCGTCAGCATGGGGCGGGTCAAGGAGGCCAGCTCCAGGTTGTCAAACCCCATGACCGAGATGTCTTCCGGAACGCGAATCCCGTGGTCGTGCAAATAGTTGAGCACGCCTACGGCCATCAGGTCTGTGGCGACAAACACGGCGGTCGGACGCACAGCTTCCTCGCAGATGCGGCGCATGGCCTCATAGCCGCTTTTGGCAGTGAAATCGCCCTCTACGACAAAGCCCTCGTGAATCGGCAGGTCGTGCGCGCGCATCGCTTTGCGGTATCCGCCCATGCGGTCCAGCCCGCACGGCGGGTCCCACAGCGGCCCGGAGACACAGGCGATTTTCCGGTGGCCCTGCGAGATGAGATAGGCCGTGGCATCGTAGGACGCCTGGACGTTGTTGACGTTGACGGTCGGAATCTGATAGCCGGGCAAGTCATGCCCCGTCACGACCATCGGCACCTGCATGTCGTGGAGCGTCTGGAAGCTGCTCTCCAGAAAATGAATGCTGGCGATGATGACGCCATCGAGCTGCTTTTCTTTGAACAGGCGCAAATACTTCAGCTCTTTGTCCACGACCTCGTCCGAGATCGCTAAAAACATGCTGTAGTCGTCTTCGCTGAGGACACTGTCGATCCCGTAGGTGAGGTTAGAGTAAAAATTGTTGTTGATGTCCGGAATCATGACGCCGATAATCCGGGTTTCCTTGCTGACGAGACTGCGGGCGATCGCATTCGGCTGAAAGCCCGTCTTCTGGACGATGCGCAAAACCCGCTCGCGCAGCTCCGGCCTGACTGGCTTCGAGTTGTTCAATACCCGCGAGACGGTGGCAATCGAGACGTTGGCGAGTTGGGCAATGTCTTTTATGGTGACAGAAATGGTCTCTCACTCACTTTCTCTCATTCAGGTAAACGTTTTCCTATCCAGAAAATAACATCCGGGCTCTGTTTTGTCAATATTCTGTCATTTTTTCTTTTCGACTTTTCCCGTCAATTGTCGCGCTGCTTCCCGAACCTTTTGCCACCGAAAAAGCCCAGAGACTTTCCCCCTGGGCTATCGCCAAAAGCTCATGCAAAGGACCCACATACCGGCAGCGTAATCTCCACCGTTGTTCCCTTGTTCCGCTGGCTGCTGATTTTCATGTTCCCTTGATGAGCTTGGATGATTTTGTAGCTAATCATCAGGCCGAGACCTGTTCCCTTTTCTTTCGTCGTATAAAACGGCTCGCCCAGCTTCTGGATGCGCTCTTCGCCTATCCCCTCTCCCTGGTCCTGAATGCGCACAGAAAGGGTGTCGCCGAGCTGCTGGAGCTGAATCGTGATGCGCCCGCCGTTTGGCATGGCTTCGATCGCATTTTTTAAAATATTGATAAAGACCTGCTTTAATTGATTTTCTTCGCAATTGACCATCGTGGCAGTCTCGTCCAGCTCCACCGTGATCTGGACGTTGTTTAAAATCGCCTCGGTTTGCAGCAGCTCTACTACCTGATGCAAGAGCGGCGAAAGGTTGCGCGGCGTGAAGTTGATGACCTGCGGCTTGGCGAGCACCAAAAATTCGTTCACGACCGATTGGATGCGATCCAGCTCGGAGAGGATCGTCTGAAAATACTCCCGCTTGTAGTTGCCCTCCTGAATGAACTGGATGAAGCCGCGAATCGAGGTCAGCGGGTTGCGGATTTCGTGCGCGACGCCTGCGGCCAACTGGCCGACGACAGACAGCTTTTCTGATTTTCGCAGCAGTTCCTCGGTCTTTTTCAGCTCGGTAATGTCGTGGCTGATGACCAACAGGCCGATGCGCCTGCCGTCCGGGTCGAAGAGTGGAACTTTGCGCACGTCAAAAATGCGCGATTCTTCCCGACTGACGAAAATGATCTCTTCCAGGCGGACAGGCTTGCCCTCTTCCCACGCCCGCTTGTCCGACTCGGCGCATTGCAGCAACGCGCTCCGGTAATGGGGGGACAGTCGCGCCAGCTCCTCGTCGTGCTTGCCCTGGTACGGGACATGCTCCAGCTCAAAAATGCGCAGGCAGCAGTCGTTTGCCTCGATCCAGTGGCCCTCGCCGTCCTTGAAGCAGACGGAATCGGGCATGGCGTTGATTAACGTCCGCAACTGCTTGGCATTTTCGATCAGCGCGGCCTCCATCCGTTTATGCTCTGTAATGTCACGCTGAATCGCGACAAAAGCGATCAGATTGCCTTTTGCATCAGAGAGCGGCGAAATGAGTGTACTGACGTTAAGCAACGTGCCGTCCTTGCGCTGCCGCACCGTCTCATACGAGGTCACATGGCGGTTTCGCACGATTTCCGCGTGCAGCTTCTCATAATCTTCCTGCAAAAAATCGGGAATCGTCGGCAGCTTGTCGCCGATCACTTCCTGCTCGCTCCACCCGAACATTTGGCGGTGCGCCGATCAAATTTTGTTGGTTGTCTATCCAGCCCTGTTCGTACAGCATGTTCGAAGCGTTGATGACCTTGCCCCCGCGGTCCAGCACCAGAAAAGGACTGCCGACAACCGAGGACACGAGCTGGGAAAAGCGCTCCGTCAGGCGAAACCGCTCCTGCTCCAGTTGATTGCGCAAACAGCTTTCCACCGTTTGCCTCGCGGAGATCACCGCTGACAGCGAGTGCGGATGGTAAACCCGCCACAAGCCTGTCAGGTTGAACACCCCCAAAATATCGCGGGTGGCCGGGTCGCGGATAGGAGCGGCCGAGCACGTCCATTTTTGCACCTCCTGGCAAAAATGCTCGGCGGCAAACACCTGCACCGGGCTTCCTGTCACAAGGGAAGTCCCGATGGCGTTCGTCCCTGCCCGATTCTCTGCCCAGGACGAGCCGAGGACGAAATTCATGTCTTCTGCTTTCAGCATCAGCGACAAGTCGCCATCGAGATGGACGATATCGCCTGCCGCGTTGCAAAACGTAACCAGGTGGCCGGAGTCCATCGAAGCATCCTTCAGCTTCAACAGAAGCGGCTTGAGTATGCGCTGAAGCGAGTCACCCTGCCAAAAGGCCTCAATCTCTTCCCGGGACAGGGTGATCGCTGTTCGGTTGCTCAGAGGATGGATGCTTTGCTCCTGACAGCGTTGCCAAGATTCGTACATCAGCGGTCGAATGGCCGGTCTTTCACTGATTCCTGAAACAAATCGTTCCCGCTCCAGTTCAAGCTTTACTCTTTCTTGTGAAAGATTAGCAAACCTATCCAGAGCTATCCGCTGATTCATGGTCTCCATCCTCCAGATTAGAAAACTTGGCTGCGCCAAGCCGTTGGCGCAGCCTTAGTTGCCCTTGTACTGGATAAGAATCTTATCCATTCTTATCTGTATAAAAAAGTGGGTGACACATTTTTTGAATTAACATTTCGACAATTGACCCAATTTTCCTTTTTATGAAACGTTTTTTAAGTACACTTGAGCGCAGAAAAAATCAACCAGTGTGTCTTTTGGCGCTGCTGCGGCCAAAAAGACACACTGGCTGTTTGCTCCTACCGGAATTTTGTAATGACGTTGAACCCGAACGTGTTGTAGTTCGTCATATCCTCCATGATGCCAGACACATCGTCGAGCGCTACCTCGCGGGAAACGAGCGAGGACGGATTCAGCCTGCCCTGGGCAATCATGGTCAGCAAGCCGTCATAGGCGGCGTGCGGATTGCCGATGCTGCCGACAATCTCCAGTTCCATCGCGGTAATCGCGTCAATCGGCAGCCCGACCATACCGCCTTCGTCTTTTGTCGTCAGGCCGATCTGCACATGCCTGCCGCCTTTGCGCAGGCTCAGAACCGAGTTGAGGATCGTATCGCGTATCCCCAGGGCATCAATCGAGGCGTGCGCCCCGCCCTTCGTGATTTCCTTGATCGCTTCGACGACGTTTTCCTTCCTGGCGTTGACGACCGCGACGGCGCCCTCTTCTTTTGCTTTTGCCAGTTTTGCGTCGTCTACATCCACGGCGATGACCATGGCGCCGACAGCGCTTGCGACCTGCACCGAGGACAAGCCTACGCCGCCTGCCCCGTGTACGGCAAGCCAGTTGCCCGGCTGGACGTTTCCGCGCACGACGCCGTGATACCCTGTCATGTAGCGGCAGCCGATGGCCGCAGCCGTCAGCGTGTCCACCTCGTCGGGCAGACGGATCAGGTTAAAGTCTCCGTTCGGCACCTTGACGTATTCCGCGTATGCGCCATCGTAGCTGAATCCGAAGATCGCCATGTTGTCGCAGCGGTTGGAATGCCCGGAGAGGCAATTGGCGCAATGCGAGCATCCTTCGTGGAAAGGCGTGGTCACGCGATCGCCGGGACTCAAGTTTTTCACTTCCTTGCCGACCGCCTCGACGACACCTCCCAGCTCATGGCCCGGAATAATCGGCAACTGCGGACTCAACCCGATCCAGTCCCAGTCGCCCATCCACGCATGCCAGTCACTGCGGCATACCCCGCACGCCTCTACCCGGACGATGACGTCTTTTGGACCCGGCGTCGGGTCCGGCACCTCCCCGATGTAAAGTGGTTTTTGTTGCTCCAATATTTGCGCCGCTCTCATGTACCGTTTCCCCCTTCATTTTTTCTCGTTCTTTTTTTCAGCCTTGCCCGCAGGGAATTAATCCAGATTGACCCAGACCGCTTTTACCTGTGTGTACAAATCGAGCGCATACGAGCCCATTTCCCGCCCGTACCCGGACTGCTTGTAGCCGCCAAACGGCACGGCTGCGTCCAGCGCATTGTAGCAGTTGACCCAGACGGTGCCCGCTTCGAGCGCGTGCGCGACTTTGTGCGCCTTGCGCAAGTCTGTCGTCCAGACGCCAGCAGCCAGCCCGTACTCGGTGTCGTTTGCCCGCCGGATGACATCGGCAATCTGCGCTTCGTCGTCAAACGGCATCGCTGCGACGACCGGGCCAAAAATTTCTTCGCGGGCAATCGTCATCCGCTCGTTCACATCGGCAAAAATCGTCGGCGGCACAAAGTAGCCCGGCCCGTCCAGCGGTGCGCCTCCCGTCAGCGAGGTCGCGCCTTCCTCATGCCCTTTTTGCAGGTAGCCCGACACCCGCGCAAACTGCTCGCTCGATACGAGCGGCCCGATCTCGGTAGACTCGTCCAGCCCGTTGCCCTGCTTCATTTTCGAGGCGAAGCTCGTCATGTCGGCGAGGACGTTGTCGTACACTTTTTTATGGACGAACAGCCGCGAGCCTGCGCAGCACACCTGTCCCTGGTTGAAGAAAATGCCCATCAGCGCGCCGGGAATCGCCTTGGAAAAATCGGCGTCCGGGAAAATGATGTTCGGCGACTTGCCGCCCAGTTCCAGCGACACCCGCTTCAAGTTGCCAGCGGCTTGCTGCATGATGAGCTTGCCAACCTCTGTCGATCCGGTGAACGCCACTTTGCGGATGCGCGGATGGTTCGTAATCGCAGCGCCTGCCGTCGGACCAAAGCCTGTGATGATGTTGACCACGCCTTCGGGGAAGCCGGCCTGCTGGATCAGCTCAGCCAGATAGATGGCGGTGAGCGGCGTTTGCTCGGCACTTTTCAAAATGACGGCGTTGCCTGTCGCCAGAGCCGCCCCCAGCTTCCACGCCGCCAAAAGCAGCGGGAAATTCCACGGAATGATCTGCCCGACGACCCCGACAGGCTCGCGGCGCGTGTAGGTCAGCATGTTCGGTCCGGCCGAGTTGTTGATGACTTCGCCCGCGAGCTTCGTCGACCAGCCAGCGTAATAGCGGAAATGGTCAATCGCCAGCGGAATATCGGCGACGCGGGCATGCGTGACGGGCTTGCCGTTGTCGATCGTCTCGAGCTGCGCGAGCGCCTCGGCGTGCTCTTCCATCAGGTCGGCCAGCTTCCACAGCAAGCGGCCCCGCTCGCTCGGCGTCACTTTTGCCCACGCGCCCGCAAGCGCCTTTTCGGCTGCCTGCACCGCCAGCTCCACGTCTTCGGCATCTGCCTCGTACACCGAAGTAATCGCCTTGCCTGTTGCCGGATCAATCGTCTCAAACGTCTTTCCCGATGCCGATGCTACAAACTCCCCGCCAATGAACAGCTTTTTCGGCCCGCCCGCCAAAAAAGCTTCCACGCGAGGGTCCAGTGAGATGTTTGCCGTCTGCGTCACGAAAAGTCCCTCCTCTTTTTTTGCTTGGAAATGCTTACGCTCGCTATAAGAAGCATGTTTCATGCCAAAACGAAAACGCTTTCAAAACGGCTATTTGCATCGTTTTCGCCTTGTACATTGGAACAGTTGCTCCATCTCGCCGATACAATTGCTCCATCACTCCTCTTATATTGTTTGAAAATTGTGGTAATATAGAAGAGATAGTCTCATTTCTCTTTCGGAGGGGTGAACCGTTTGCTTGCGCCTACTGATGCCTTGCTGAAAAAGTCGTGGGAACGAAGTCGCTTGAATGGAGTCAATGCGTTGACAGCAAAGGATGCCATACTGGAGGAAGCCCAGTTCCGGCAGTATCGGGAACAGAAAGAAGAGTTCATGAGAACGGTCGACCCGACGATGGAGCATTTGGCCTATTGGCTGAAAAGCTCGTACTCGATCGTCGTCCTTTGCGATCCATCGGGGTACATCCTCGAAAGCAAAGGCGATCCTGCCTTTCTCAAGGACACGGAAAAAATTCAGGTGCATCGCGGAGCCTGCTGGTCTGAACAGGTGCGCGGGACCAACTCCGCAGGGACAGTCATCGTGGAGCAAAAACCGCTTGCCGTCGTCGGAACCGATCATTACTTGCCTTCCAACCACATGCTTTACTGTGCGGCTTCCCCGATTTTCGACCCGTACGGCGAGCTGGTGGCGGTCCTCGATTTCAGCGGCCATTCTGCCATGTACCACCCTTCCCTTTTGGGCATGGTGGACGTGATGGCGCGCAAAATCGAAGACTGGCTGCTCATCCACCGCCCGGATCGGCAAATGGTCATCTCGCTGTACCCGGAGCAAAGCGCGAAGCACCACGCCTTGCTCGCCGTCGACCAGGACGGAGTCGTCACAGGCGGCAACCGCGAGGCGCAGCAGCTTTTGCACCTGGACAAAAAGCGGTTCGGGCAGGTACACCTGACCGAGCTTATAGCGGACATCGAGCCTTTGCTCGGCAGGCAAAAAGACACAGCGGCAGCGCGCACGATGCCGCTGCATGCCAAAGCCAGCGGACAGCGCCACTGGCACGCCAAAGTCCTGATCGACACACGGCCACCCCAGCTTGCCGCATCCCCGCCCTCCCGACCGAAGCCGACCCGGCCTCCTAATCGGACTGGCCTTACTTCTTTTGATGAGCTGTACGGGCAAGACGAGCAGTTTCTCGCGGCCATTCGCCTCGCCAAACGGGCTGCCAAGACGGATTACACCGTCATGCTCTTCGGTGAAAGCGGCACGGGCAAAGACGTCGTCAGCCAGGCGATCCACCTCGAAAGCAACCGGGCGGACAAGCCGTTTGTCGCGATCAACTGCGGCGCGATTCCGAAAAGTTTGCTGGAAAGCGAGCTGTTCGGCTACGAGCCGGGAGCGTTTACCGGGGCCAAGCAGTCCGGTCAGCCCGGAAAAATCGAACAGGCACACCAGGGGACGCTTTTTCTCGACGAAATCGCCGAGATGCCGCTGGAAATGCAAGTGGCCCTGTTGCGCGTGCTGCAAGACTTTACCGTCCATCGCGTAGGCGGAACGAAGCCGATTCGCGTCGACGTGCGAATCATTACCGCCACCCATACGGATTTGTGGCAAAAAGTGCAGGAGGGCAGCTTCCGCGCAGACTTGTTTTACCGCCTGCAAGGCGTGCAGATCACGCTGCCGCCACTGCGCGAGCGCGCGGATCGGCTGCAGCTCGCTGCGCTTTTGCTGCAAGGCATCGAGGCGCAGCTCGGGACAGGCCCGCTTACGCTTTCCGCCAGTGCGAAAAAGCTGATCGAGAGCTACTCCTGGCCGGGGAATGTTCGCCAGCTTGCCGCAGCGCTGCGCGAAGCCGCTTTTCTCTCCGAAGGCGGAACGATTGAGCAGGCGAGCTTCCCCGCCTACATCTTGTCCAGCTACTCCCCGCCCGAAGCGATAGAGCTTGCCGCGCCGACGGCGAACACTGAAAAAAACGAGATTGTCGAGGTGCTGCGGCAAACAGGCGGGAACGTGTCGCAGACGGCGCGCATTTTGGGCATCGGGCGCAACACGGTGTACCGCAAGCTGAAAAAGCTGCTGGACCAGGACGGCCCTCATCCGTAGTTACAGACCGATCGCGTTGCCCTTTTTGTCCAAAACAGTCGAACGCCAAAAAGCCCGGATCGACCAGATCGGGCTTTTCGTGATGGGCAAGAGGCGGACGCCGGGAAACGAGCCGTGCGGTTTCACGCTTCCGACTGGATGCGTCTGGCCTCGGCATACAGCACCTGAATAAACTTTTTCATATTGATGCGAATATCGGAGGAAGCAGCGGTCTTGTTTTTCAGCTCCGCCATTTTTTTCCACACAAAAGTAAAGTCAAAAAACTGCGACGCGTAATTCTCGAATTTCCAGTTGGACAGATCGGACAGGCCGAGCGAAGCCAAATGGTTCAACGACTGGTAGATCGCCCTTCGCACCCGTTGCTCCGATGCCTTGACCACCTTCATGACCTGCGCTTCTTCTGCCCCTGCTCCCAACCTGGCTTCGGCCACCGCGACGAAAATTTCCTTGAGCGCGGGAAAGCCGTTTTTGAACGTGTGCGTTTGCTCGTAGTCGGACAAGTAATCCAAAATATCGAGCAGATCGTTGCTCCCGTTCTCGCCCGCAATGCCAAGCTCCGACAGGAGGAATTGTCCCGCCTCGCGCAACTGCTTTTCGTTTTTGGCCGTGCGCGTCTGGCCCGTGGCCGCCTGATCGAGCTGCAAAACCGAATGCAGCGATTTGTGGATGTCCTGGATCGATTTTTCCAGCCGAATCTTCTCGATCACTTTTTGCAAAATCGTCACCACTTCGATCCGGTTGACGGGCTTGATGATGTAGTATTCGCTGCCGAGCGAGTAGGCTTGCGCGATCAAGTCCTTCGATTCTACCTGGGAAATCATCACGATCTTTCCCTTGAACGCCGGGCGAATTTGCCGGATCGCTTCAATCCCGTCGCGAATGGGCATGAGCAGATCGATCAGCAAGATGTCTACATGGCGCATCGTCAGCATATGCCCGTCGATGAGCGATCCGTCCTCCGCTTCCCCCACGACTTCCCCCAAATTTTCATCCTCAATAATCTCCGTCAACATCAGGCGCACGGCCTCATCATCATCGACTACGTAAAAAAGCATCGTCTACTCTTTCTCCCTTACATGATTGATCGGCAGCCGGATGAAAAACTCTGTCCCTCTCCCGGTTGCTCCGTCGTGCGCGGCAAGCTCCCCTTCCAGCTCGTCCACCATCTCTTTTACATAGGAAAGGCCAATGCCTGTCGAGGGCGTCCCCTGCTGGTCGTACTTGGTCGTAAAGCCCGGCTTGAACATCAGCTTTTTGCGTCGGGGCGGAACGCCCGGGCCGTCGTCCACGATTTTCAGCTCGACGAAGTCGCCGTTTCTGTCCACGTGGATCACGATACGCCCCGTCTGCTGGATCGCTTCGACGGCATTGGCGACGATGTTGTTGATGAGCGACAGCAGCGTAAACGCGTGGTAGTGCGGATGCTCGCCGGAAATCGTGCTGGAAAACGCAATCTGCTTTCCCAACAGGCTCGCGTATTTCTGATTGGAGCGCATGATGATGTCCACCAGTTGGTGAATGTCCATAAAATCCGTCTTGTTTTCGTGCGAAATCAGCTTTTGCAGACCCGCAAAAATGCGCTGGTTGTCCTTTTTGATCTCATGGACTTCCCCGGCGATAATCAGCGCCTTTTTCGCGAACGACTCGACAGCAGCTTGCCCGACTTCGCTTTTCAACGCCTGCAAGCCCTGGTACAGCTCAAACGACTTGACGGTGATGTTCTCCGCGTTTTGCAGCGTCTTTTTCAGATGAATGGACTCCTCGTACAAATTGGAAATGAGCAGCAGCATGTGCTCGTGCTGGGCGCGTGTCTGCTTTTCCCGCGCCTGCGTCTCGTACAGCCGGATCATGTTCAAAAAGCTCAGGACGACAAAGCTGTGCGACAGCGCGATGACGAACATCTCCTGCAGCGCTCCCCACGTGATGACGATGTGGAACAGGACGTATTGCGACAGCAGCTCGATCAAGTCGGCCACGACCTCGATGACCATCCCGATCCCGGCAATCAATAGCGTCTGCTCGCGAAACCGCTCCATGCGGATGACGTAAAACAGCAGCGAGTAGGAAAAGTAGAAAAAAAAGCTGGAGTAGTGCTCCCGCATGGAAGCCGTCCAATCAAAAGCGCTGTGCGTGTAAAAATCGAGCAGCAGCCGAAAGCCGACCACGCAAAGCCCTGTCAAAAATCCGGGCAAAACCGCCGGAAGCCGCTGGAACAAAAGCAAGAAGAAGAAAAAGGTAGGCGCGCCAAAGCTGATCCGAAACGTCTCGTTGACCGGATAAAATTTCAACTCACCGGCGAGCGGCACGGTAATCAGCATGAGCGCCAGGAGGTACCCGTCCTTTTTTAATGGGGAATGCATGCGCGAAGCTTCCCCTCCCTGTCTGGTTTCTGCGATGAATGTCACTATTTTCCCCTATCTATTCTTATCTATAAAATACGTGAACGACAAGTATAGAAAAAATATTTATATAAATGCGTGAAAGCTTTTGTTGGTTTTTGTTTGATTTTGTAGGTTGGTTTTAAAGTGTTCAATATACGTTTTTTGCCTGGCGTGGAAGCGCTTTCGACCGAAGGCAAAAAGGCTAGAAAGCACAGGATTTGGGGGGAAGCACGTTTGGTTCAAGCGGCAACAACGACCAATAGCAAATGGGACCGCAAGCGGATGGACGAACTGGAACAATGGGTCGCCTACCATCGCCTGCAGGCGGCAGAAGGAAAGTGCGCAAGCTATATTCCGGCCCTGCGGCGAGCAGACCCGACACAGCTCGGCATCTGCATGATCGAGCCTTCCGGGCACAAGATTACGGCGGGTGACTGGGAAGTGCCGTTCACGATGCAAAGCATTTCCAAAGTCGTCAGCTTCATCGCTGCCTGCTGCCACCACGGGATTAGCTACGTACTGGATCGCGTCGATGTGGAGCCGACTGGCGATGCGTTCAACTCGATCATCCGGCTGGAGATGCACAAGCCGGGCAAGCCGTTCAACCCGATGATTAACGCGGGCGCGATCACGGTATCTTCGCTTTTGCCAGGGGATACACCCGAACAGAAACTGGACTATTTATACAAAATTTTCCAAAAGATTACAGCTACAGCCCCTGTCGTAAACGAAGAAGTGTTCGTCTCCGAGTGGATGACGTCGCATCGCAACCGTGCGCTGTCCCACTATTTGAAAGATACGGGTTACCTCGATTGCGAGGTCGAGGAAGCGCTGGAGGTGTACTTGAAGCAGTGTTCCATCCAGGTCAACACGGAGCAGATTGCGCTGATCGGGCTGATTCTCGCGCTCGACGGCTACCATCCGCTGCGCGGCGAGCAAATTTTGCCCAAGCAAGTCGTGCGGCTGGCAAAAGCGCTCATGCTGACGTGCGGCATGTACGACGCTTCCGGAAAATTCGCTGCCTACGTCGGACTTCCGGCCAAGAGCGGCGTGTCCGGCGGCATTATGACCTTGGTTCCTCCCACCCTGAAACGAGAGTCCCCTTTTCCCGACGGCTGCGGCATCGGTATTTTTGGCCCTGCGATTGACTCGTGCGGCAACAGCGTGGCAGGCGTGTCGCTGCTGAAGCAGCTCGCGCACGAGTGGGATGTCAGTATTTTTTAAGCCAATCTATCCATTCGAGGTGACAAGATGCAACAATTCCTGTTAGATGTAGTAGCGTCCATTAACGACTTTTTCTGGTCCTACGTCCTGATCGTCATGCTGGTTGTACTCGGCCTGTTCTTTACGTTCAAAGGCGGCTTCCTGCAAGTCCGCATGATAAAAGACATGCTCCAGGCGATTCGCGAAGGAAAGAAAGGCTCCGCTGACAGCATCTCGCCTTTCCAGGCATTCTGTATCAGCATGGCCGCGCGTGTCGGTACCGGAAACATTACCGGGATCGCAATTGCTGTCGCGCTGGGCGGCCCTGGCGCGGTCTTCTGGATGTGGGTCATTGCCATTATCGGTTCTGCCTCCGCCTTTGTGGAAAGCACACTGGCGCAAATCTACAAAATCAAGGACAAAGACGGCTTCCGCGGCGGCCCGGCCTACTACATGGAAAAAGGGCTGAACAAACGCTGGATGGGCGCCCTGTTCGCGGTGCTGATTACCCTGTCTTTCGGTTTGGTCTTCAATGCGGTGCAATCCAACACGATTACGCTTGCGTTTGCAAACTCCTTCGGCACCGATCGCCTGACAGTCGGCCTGATTATGACGATCGCCTTTGCTGCGATTATTTTTGGCGGAGTCAAGCGCATTGCCAAAATGTCCGAGTACATCGTCATCGTGCTCGCGATTTTGTACATCGGCGTCGCCCTGCTGATCGTTTGCATGAACATTACGCAAATGCCGGAAATTCTCGCCCTGATCGTCAAAAACGCGTTTGGCTTCGACCAGGTCGCAGGCGGTACGCTCGGCGCGGCGCTCATGCACGGTGTAAAACGCGGCCTGTTCTCCAATGAAGCCGGTATGGGTAGCGCTCCGAACGCCGCTGCGACCGCTACGACGAGCCACCCGGTCAAGCAAGGTCTGATTCAGGCGTTTGGCGTCTTGACCGATACGCTCATCATTTGTACAAGCACGGCTTTCATCATCCTGCTGTCCGGCGCGTACAAGCAGTCCGAGTTGAGCGGTATCGAGCTGTCCCAGGCAGCGCTCAGCATTCACCTGGGAGACTGGGCTTCTGCTACGCTCGCCGTCATGATCTTCCTGTTCGCCTTCAGCACATTGATCGGCAACTACTACTACGGGGAGACGAACATCGAGTTTTTGAAAACGAGCAAAACATGGCTGATGCTCTATCGTGTGAGCGTACTCGGCATGGTTATGTTCGGGGCGGTGGCAAAAGTCCAGCTCGTCTGGGACTTGGCCGACTTGTTCATGGGCTTGATGGTCGTGGTCAACCTGATTGCCATTTTCATGCTGTCGAAGGTCGCCTTTGCCGCCCTGCGTGATTATCAGGTGCAGAAAAAAGCAGGCAAAGACCCTGTGTTCTACGCCGACAGCATTCCGGGCGTGACAAACCTGGAAGCGTGGGAGGCAGCTCCGGTCGCTGCGAAAAAAGAGCACGTCAGCTAAGTTTTCACGATAGCGTCAACAAAAGAAGCCTGAGTCCTTTTCCAAGAGGACCCAGGCTTTCTTTTTGGGACGGCGGTTGAAAGCCACATCCGGGTTGTTGTCTGGATAAAATTTCCTATCCTGCTTGCCCCGGTTTATAATCTGAGGAAAAAGGGCTCTGGAGGAAAGCATGAAGCGTTTTTATTAAAAATTCCGTCTGGTGATCTGGTTTTTGTTCCTGCTGCTCGCCTTTGGCCTCTTTTACGAGGGCTTCCCCCTCTGGAAGCTCGATCCCCCCGTATGAAAAAATCCCTACAACCGAGGGTCGATCTCTTTTTCCTGTGCGACCTCGAACAGCATCGTCGCGACCGTTTGCTGATACGCCTCGTGCGCGGGCGAAATGTCCGCGAACTTGACGAGCAGCATGCTTTTGCCCAATTCGTGCTCCTTCATCGCCGTCCGCAGCTTTTGGCCGATGTTTTTTTGCTTCATCAGCTTGCGGTACTTGTGCGGAAAACGGTAATCGTAGCCGTAAATGATCGACAAGTAGTCGGAGTTGCGCACCTTCATCGCCGGAACCGTCTTTTCGTTTGGCACTTCCGGCTTGATGACGATCCCTTCCATCTGTTGCTCCAGCGTCGTTTTCGCGAAAAAGCGCGCGGCTTGTTCATACGCATCCGCCTCGTCCAGATCGACTACGAGGCAGTCATCCTCGCTGACAAACCGATACATCTCCGACGTCCGCCAATCCGGCAACTGTTCCTCCCCCGTTTCGTAGACGAGCTTCAGCACGGCAAACGGCTTGTATTCCAGCTCGCCTGGCTCGCCGTACAGCGCGAGCTGCTGTTCATACGTAGCATACGCAGCCATCTGCTGCTCGATGGGAACGAGCGTTTCTTTGATTTCGCGAACGTGCTTGCAGTTTTGGTAGAGGGTGGAGCCGTACTTCTCGGTCAAAGCGCTTTTGGCAAGATGGAACTGGTCCTGCTCAAAGCCGCTGGCCTCGTATTCGTCCACGAGCTTGCGGAGCGCCTGCTCAAATCCGTGTTCCTGCAAGTAGGACAGCTCGCTGTGCAGCGCTTTTTCAATCGGTTTGAACTGCTTTTCAATCAATCCCTCGCCAATCGCCCGCCACGGGAGCAGCTCTCCGTCCAGCAGCAGCATTTTTACCTGCTGCTCTTCCATGTACGGACCGAATTTGTCCAAAAGCTTTGCGTAAATCGGCGTCAAGTCAACCTGCGTGATCTTGTAGCCGTTGCGGCTGACGGCGAAGCAATGTGCCAGTTCGCGATGGAGGTACAGATTGCAGCGGGAGCCCATGTATTTCGGTTGCAGCACGACCTGCCTGGCTCCGCGCTCAGCAAAATAGCGCAAGCCCGCCCAAAGCGACTCCAGCTCGCCTGCCGCTTCGTCTTTGTCCGCTGGCGGCATCGTCCCGGAAATAAAGTTGATCTTGTTGTGCAGGCAGTAGTGCAAGCGGCGCAGCTCTTCTTCTGCCAGGTCTTGCAGCGAGACGTGCCGTTGTTCCTGGAACAAGCTCGGCAACTCCTCCACAAGCGCCGCATGGACAGAGCGCTCTGTCTTGTACAAAGGCTTGTGCCCCATCACAACAGAGGTCAGCGCGTTGCCCTGTACGCATCCGGTGTCGAGGTGCAGCTTGTTTTTCAGGCGAAAAGCCTGTTTGGCCGCAATGTGGCCGAACAAGTGATACGGATGGTTGCCGACCGCTTCCTCGCGCAAAAAGCCGAGCTGCTCTTCGACAGAAGTGGATCGATCGAGCCGGAAGTTTCGCTGCTGGCGCACGGAAACGGCATCGAGCTTTCCGATGTATTTGTTTTGGCACGGGGCATGGGTGACGTAGTAGGACGGATTCGCAAGCGCGATGCAACGGTAAAAAGGCCGGGAAACCGCGCACAAATGGTTGAACTTTTGTTGCAGCAGCAAATCGTCGCGCAAGACAGCGATCGAATCGAAATACATAGCGAGCAGCTCTGGCTCGACTCCTTTGATTTTTCCTTGCAAAAAGTGGTAGACAAAATGTTCGTGATTGCCCCGCACCAGCAAAAAATGCTCCTGGTTGTCGTACAGAAACTCGATGATCTCGCGGGTCTGCTTGCCTTTGTCGATCCAGTCGCCCGCGAGAATGACTTTGGTATTGCGCACCTTGTCTGTGACCACAAGCCGGTTGTTGTCGAGCTGGTACCCGTGGGCGGCCAGCAACCGTTTTAGTTCGTGCACACATTCATGCACGTCGCCGATGATGATGTAGCGAGTGTCGGGGATAAGAATCGTCGCCAAATAATCGGCTTTGTTTTCGATCACGACCTGGTACGCTTCGTTGGCTTTTGCCTCCGCCGGCTCGTAAAAATCTTTGGCGCGGATGCGGTGAATGTTCGCGTACCCTTCTTTGGACAAGGCGCGCAACACTTCCTTTTTCAGCCGGAGAATGTGGCTCGTAATCAGCTTTTTCGACCGTTCGGAGGCGTAGTAGTCCTCGCGCTTGCGGTAGTCGAATACGATGACCTCCAGGTTGTAATGGTTTTCGCGGGCGATTTCGCAGACACGGGCCCGGAAGTCTTCGGCGAGGCCCGTCGTGTCGACCACGACAAACGGCGCGTTGATCGGAAACGATGTGACGAGGCGCAGCTTTTCAAACAGGAGCGAAAAAGCCTGCTCGCTCGCCTCCAGCATGACCTGATCGTATTTGTCGTACGCATGCCCGAGCAGCTCCTGCCGCAAGTCGTCCGAGGAAATGTACGCCACATTCGCCTTGAGCTGTCTGGCCGCGTCCTCGATGCGAAGCTGCGGAATCAGCACTTCTGTGGCAAAGGTCGTTTTTCCGCATTCGGTCGGGCCGACGAGCATGAAGATCGTGTGCAGTTGTGTGGAAATGCGCATCAGTTACGTCCCCTTTTTCTGAAAATGACCCCTTGGGTAGTCGGCAGGCCGTTCACCCGGTCGCCAATTGCGACGAACTCCGCCTGGACGGCGGCTTCATGCACAATTTCGTGCATCCACGACTGAAAAGCGGCCTGGCCCATTTCCCATTGATGATCGTCGTGGCGAAACCCGGCCAGCTCGTAGTACGGGTTAAAGTCTGCATTCGGTGTCGTGATGATGAAGCGCTCGAAATCGACTTGTCGGCACAACTGCAAAATGAGCGCCCGCGCCTCGTCCTGGCTCATATGCTCGATCACTTCGGTCAAAACGATCTCGACCTGCTCGCCGTTGTAGTCGTGCAAAAAGGCATCGACAGACGGAAACAGGACGATATTGTCGACCTCTTTCGCCGCCGCTTTGCGGTTGACCAGCGCCAGCCGCTCTTCGTCGATGTCGACGGCGTAGTAGCAATGCGCCAGCTTCGCGGCAAACGGCAAGGCGTAAAACCCTTCGCCGCAGCCGACGTCGAGAATCGGCCGGGCAAAAGAAAGCTTTGATGCGATGAAGTTTCTCCGCTGCAATCCGGTGCTGCCATATTCGAGCTGAATCGCGTACCGCTCTGTCTGTTCAAGCTGCGACTTGTACTTGCGAAAATGCTCCCGCCGATTCAGAAACTGGCGCGCGAACAGGCTGCGAATGTAAAACGGGGCATCCATCGCGTTGATGCTCTTGATGTATTTGTCGAGAATGCTCTCGGAAATGTCGAGATGCTCCTTGCCAAACGTAGCGAGAAACAAACAGAGCACGCTCGCCACATGCAGCAGGTCGTACAAGCTTTTTTGCGTGCGGATGGTCAAGGCGTAGCTTTTATGGGCGTGATGCCGGATGTCGAACGAAAAGTCTGGGACGTGCTTCTGGAAAAACTCGATGTAGCGCACCAGCTCGATGTGGATCATGTTGATGAAAAACGTGTGCGTGTACCCTTCGACGTCGCGCTCGTCACGCGTTTTCATCGGCGTTGAAAAAAATTCATTGATCGCGTTGAGCGGAAACAAAGGCGTGTTGTAACGGGACACGTTGAGGTATTCAAACCGCTCCTCTGCAAACTGTTTGTACGATACTTCGTTGTCGGCGTCTTTAAAATAAACGTGGTAGACGGAGGCTTCCGAATACCAGCCGTAGGCGATGCCTTTGCGAACCGACCGGAGCGTCAGTCCGGACGCCGGATTTTTCCTGATAAGGTACGAGAAGGCCGGGTTCTCCGAGCGCAATTGGACGATGGCCATTTTCGTTTCTCTCCTTCCTCCCAAGCTGCTGTAGGATCATCTTCTGCCATTTCACCTGGAATGAACAGGGCAGAAGTATTACGAACCGGATTTTTCGGGCAAAAAAAGAACCTTCTCGGTAGAAAAGGTTCGATTGCCTGACGTGGTTGCGCGGTTGCGCGGCTGTGCGGTTGTGCAGTTGCCCGGCGCAGCTCACTCGTTTTCCAGAGACGGCTCGACTGGCAATGGCTGGTGCTTCTTTTTATTCCCATTCATCACGCTGCCCATGCAGACGACGAGGGCGAGAAAAATCAGGATCAGGGAAAAGCCGAAGCCCATACCGTACTGGCTGGCGGCCGCCCCGATCGCTGCGTTCGCGAGCAGGGAGCCGATGCCGGAGGCCGTGAACAAAAATCCGAGAACTTTGCCCGTGTGCGCGGGATAGAGCTGGCAGGCGATGGCGGCAATCGTCGGAAAAATCGCCGCGAAGCTGATGCCAGAGGCGATGAAAAAGCCGAGCGTGCCGCTGCTCCCCGCGATGGCAGCGCAAGCGCCACAATGGCGGAAAGCGAGCACAGCAGCACCGCCTTCTCCTGGCCGATCCACCTGTGCGCCGTCAACCGCCCTATCGTGAAGACGAGATAAAACCCGGACAAGTAAAAGGCTCCTTCCGTCAAGGCAATCCCTCTCACCTGCACCAAGTACGTCGGCAGCCAGGTCGCCAGGCCGACCTCGGCCATTACGTAGATCCACGGAATGACCACGGTCGGCCCCATTTTTTGCATGGTGGAAAGCCCGTACGCCTCGCTGTCGTAATCGCTGCAGACGATCAGCTCCGGCCGCGACTCGCGCAGCGCCTGCAAATTGTAGTCGGCGAGTTGCGCTTCAAAGCGCTTCGTCCGCTTGAGCGGGTAGTGCAACCTGGCCCCTAGCAGCTCGCGGCGATGCCGGTCCCGGTTTTGGTCGTACACCCCGATGCTCGGCACAACACCCAATGCCAATAAATGCCCCACATACGGAAAGTTCATGATCGCCATGTGCGACTTTTTGCTGCCCAAAAACGCGGACGGCGCCGTGCCGACCGTTTTCTTGAACTTGCGGCTGAAGTAAAATTCATCGGCAAACCCGACCTGCGCGGCGATTTCCTTGACGGGAGAGCGCGACGTCAAAAGCTGCTCCTTGGCCCGGTTGATGCGAATCTGGCTCAAACAATCGGAGGGACTCATCCCGAACTGCTGCTTAAAACCCGGGAAAAGTGCCAGACGCTCATCCCTGCCATTCGCGCCAGCATCTCGCGGTTAATCTCCTCGCGGTAGTGCGCTTCCATGTACGCCATGACCTGCTGCAAAACTTGTGTATGAAACAATCGCGTTCACTCCCAAATGTTGCCCATGATAATCATTTTCAATCAATATGACGGCATTGTATCAGAGCTCCACGGAAGCGACAAGAAAGCCGCGCAAAAAAAGGATGAGCCTCAAAGCCTCTCCTTTGTAGAGAGCGGCTTTGCCGTCATCCTTTTTGTCGAGCATCGGGTTATTTTTTTTCCACCGCGTGGCCGCCAAACTCGTTGCGCAGCGCGGCTACGACTTTGCCATGGAACGTGTCTTCGTCAAGCGAGCGGTAGCGCATGAGCAGCGACATCGCGATAACCGGAGTGGCCGCTTGCAAATCCAGGGCGGTTTCCAGCGTCCATTTGCCTTCCCCGGACGAGTGCATGACGCCGCGAATATCGTCCAGCTTCGCGTCTTTGCGGAAAGCGCGCTCGGTCAAATCCATCAGCCAGCCGCGGATGACAGAGCCGTTCGCCCACACGCGCGCCACTTCCGCGAAGTCGTAATCGTACTGGCTTTTCGCCAGCACCTCGAAGCCTTCGCCGATTGCCTGCATCATGCCGTACTCGATGCCGTTGTGAATCATTTTCAAAAAGTGACCGCTGCCCGCTTCGCCTGTGTACAGGTAGCCCTTGTCCACATTGATGTCGCGAATCATCGGTTCGATATGAGCGAATGCCTCGCGATCCCCGCCGATCATCATACATGCCCCGTGGCGAGCGCCTTCCATGCCGCCGCTCGTCCCCGCGTCGAGGAAGTGAATGCCTTTTGCTTTCAACCGCTCGTAGCGCTCAACCGACTGCTTGTAGTGCGAGTTGCCGCCGTCGATCACGATGTCCCCTGGCGCGAGCATGGTGGAAAGCTGGTCGACCAGTTGATCCACGATCTCGCCCGCCGGAACCATCAGCCAGATGACGCGCGGCGCTTCCAGCTTCGCCACCGCATCCTCCACGGAAGCTGCCGGAATCGCTCCTTCGCGGCCGAGCTCCTCTGCGCGGCTGTTGTCTACATCGTAAGCCACTACCTCATGCTGGTGGGACAGCAGGTTGAGCGTCAGGTTGTAACCCATTTTGCCTAAACCGAGTATCGCAAGTTTCATTCGCGTACGTCACTCCTTTGGGGTAATCTCCGTTATCTCGTATTATATGATAAAAATTTTCATCTTTCATCATAAAAGAAGAAAATTTTTTCGAAACTAGGAATTGGACAGCCATTTTCCTTATACTAACAGAAAGCAAACGTTTTCGCTTGCCCGATTGCGCTTGGACACAGACAAGCTTTCGCTACATAGACGGCACAGCGCCACTTTTTGGGAGGTACCGATTCATGGCTGAAACGACACCACACGTTCCGGCGAGCGTGCTTGCGCAGTTGCGCGCCATCTACACGCAACTGAGCGGCAAGGAGCAGCAAATCGCCGACTACATTTTGCAACACGCCAGCAAAATTGTTCATCTGTCCATTACCGAGCTGGCTGACCAGTGCCAATGTGCGGACGCGACCGTGTTCCGCCTGTGCCGCAGGCTCGGCTTTCGCGGCTACCAGGCGTTCAAAATCGCGCTTGCCAGCGAAGTGACGAACCCGAAACAATCGATCTACCAGGAGATCAACCTCGATGACGACGACATCGGCTCGATCGCGGAAAAAATTTTCACCGCCAACCTGGAAACGTTGCGCGATACCTTGCAAATTATGAACAAAGAAGAGCTTTTAAAAATTGTCGACTGTCTGGAGCATGCTACCCGGATCGAATTTTACGGCACTGGCGGCTCGGCGGCGATCGCCCAAGACGCCTACCACAAGTTCATGCGGACAGGCATCCCCTGTATTCACCATTCCGACGCCCACTACCAGGTGATGTCGGCCTCGCTCTTGTCTGAGGGCGCCGTCGCGGTCGGCTTTTCCCACTCCGGCTCCAACAAAGATATTTTGGCCGCCCTGCAAGTGGCAAAACAGCGCGGGGCGAAAACGATCGGGATCACGAGCTACGGCAAATCCCCGCTCGTCAGGCAGGCCGACATGTGCCTGTACACCACTTCCAGAGAAACCGTTTTTCGCACAGAAGCCTTGTCTTCCCGGCTCGCCCAGCTCTGCCTGATCGATTTGCTGTACGTGGCGGTATCGCTGCGCCGGCAGGACGACACCATTGCCAACATTCAGCATATCCGCGAAGCGATCTCGCTCAAACGCCTGTAAATCAGGCGTTTTTCTTTTGCCCCTCTGCTAAAAAAGCGGGAAAAAGGCCACCATGGTGCTGAGCCGGATTTTCTGTCCACCCTCCGGCTTTTTTTGGCAATACTACAGGTGTGTAGATAAATTTGAAATAATTTTTTTCTTTTATATTAACAAATGAAAAAAATTTCGCTATAATCGCGTTATCACCAAGCCACTCGGTTGAAAGCGTATCCAAAAAGGGTGAACAGACATGAAGCAAACCTACTTTATCGGTCTTGATATCGGGACAACCAGCACGAAGGCGATCGTCTTCACGCCTTCCGGTGCCGTCAGAGGGACGGGCAACATCGACTACCCTCTGCTCGTTCCGAAAGCCTCCTGGGCGGAGCAGGACCCGGAAACGATTTTCGCCGCTGTCATTCAGGCGCTGAAGCAAGCGATTGAACAGGCGGACATCGAAAAGCATGAAATCGGCGGGATCGGCTTCTCTACTGCGATGCACAGCCTGATTGCCGTCGATGCGCACGGAAATCCGCTGACGAACAGCATCATCTGGGCGGATAACCGAAGCGCGGCGCAGGCGGAGCGGCTCAAGGAAGACGGCGTCGGCCACCAGATTTACCTCGCCACTGGCACGCCAATCCATCCGATGTCTCCCCTGCCGAAAATGATGTGGCTCAAGGAGCAAATGCCGGAGACGTTTACGAAGACAGCCAAGTACATTTCCATCAAGGAATACGTGATTTATCGGCTGTTCGGGCAGTACGTCGTGGACTACTCGATCGCTTCCGCCACCGGGCTGTTCAACTTGCGCAAGCTGGACTGGGACGAGCAGGCGCTCACCGTCGCTGGCATCACCAAGCAGCACTTGAGCGAGCCTGTGCCTACTACCCATATCCTGCGGGGAATGAAGCTGCGTTATGCGGAAGAAATCGGGCTTGACCCCGATACGCCGTTTGTCGTCGGGGCCAGTGACGGCGTGTTGGCCAATCTCGGCATCGGAGCGATTGAAAACGGCCAGGTCGCGATCACGATCGGGACAAGCGGTGCCGTCAGAACCGTCGTTCCCGAGCCGATCACCGATCCGAAAGGCCGCACCTTCTGCTACGTGCTGACGGAAAAGCATTGGGTCATCGGCGGGCCATCCAACAACGGCGGCATCATGCTGCGCTGGTTCCGCGACGAGTTCAGTTGGCCGGAAGTGGAAAAAGCGAAGCAGCTTGGCGTCGACCCGTACGACGTCATGATCCAGGCAGCAGAGAACGTACGCGCTGGCGCAGACGGGCTGCTCTTCCTCCCCTTCCTGTCCGGGGAACGCGCTCCGTACTGGAATTCGCAGGCGCGCGGCTCTTTTTTCGGCATCGGGCTGCATCACAAGCGCGAGCATTTCATCCGCGCCGTGCTCGAAGGCATTTTGTTCAGCGTCTACAGCATTGGCATCGCGCTTCGCGACCTGGCAGGCGGAGCCAAGGAAATTCGCGCATCGGGCGGCTTTGCCCGCTCCAAAGAATGGCGGCAGATCATGTCTGACATGTTCGGCTACGAGGTGCTCATTCCCGAGAGCCATGAAAGCTCCAGCTTCGGCGCTGCCCTGCTGGCGATGCACGCGCTCGGCGCCCTCGACGACTTGCGCGATGTGAAAAAGATGATTCACATCTCCCACCGGCACGAGCCGGATTTGGAGCGATCCAGCATGTATCTGGAGCTGTTTTACATTTACGAACGCGTCTACTACAACTTGCTTGAGGAATACAAGCTGATCGCCAAGTTCCAAAAGCAGTTGACCAACTAGAGACACCATAAGGAGGGTCTTTCATGCCACTTCTCATTACGTTACTATCCATTATTTTCCTCCTCATTCTCATTACGCGTTTCAAGGTGAATCCGTTTGTCGCCCTGCTGCTCGCCGCCGGATTTGTCGGAATCGCGTCCGGCATGCCGCTCGTCAAGGTCGTCGACTCGATCAAGGACGGGATGGGCGGAACGCTCGGATTCATCGCCATCGTCCTTGCGCTGGGCACCATGCTCGGAAAAATGATGGCAGAATCAGGCGGAGCCGAACGCATCGCCCGCACGCTGATTAACCTGTTTGGCGAAAAAAATGTACACTGGGCAATGATGTTCGTCGCCTTTATCGTCGGGATTCCGGTCTTTTTCCAGGTAGGTTTTGTTCTGTTGATTCCGCTCGTCTTCACAATCGCCAGACAGACAGGCGTCTCGCTGTTGAAAATCGGGATTCCGCTCGTCGCAGGCTTGTCCATCGTACACGGCATTGTGCCGCCGCACCCAGCGGCGATGGCGGCCGTTGATCTGTTCCAGGCCGATGTCGGCAAAACGATCCTGCTCTCGATCATCGTCGCGCTGCCTTCCGCGATCATTGCCGGACCGCTCTACGGCAGTTGGATTGGCAAACGCGTCAAAACGAGCATCTCGCCTGACCTCGCTTCGCAATTGGCAGAGCCAAAGGACGAGCGCGAACTGCCGGGCTTCGGCATTACGGTCTTTACCGTTCTCCTGCCTGTTCTGTTGATGCTGATGGCAACGGTTGCAGACGTGACCTTGCCGAAGGAAGACATGCTGCGCCAATGGGCTGACTTCATCGGCAGCCCGATCACTTCGCTGTTGATCGCTGTTATCATTTCGTTCTGGACGCTCGGCTACAACCGCGGCTTTTCCAAAGACGACATTCTCAAATTTACGAACGACTGCCTCGCTCCTACGGCAACCATCCTGCTCGTGATCGGTGCGGGCGGCGCGTTCAACAAAGTGCTGTTGAACAGTGGCGTTGGCGACTACATCGCCGAGCTGGCCAAAGCGTCCGCGATCTCCCCGATTTTCCTCGGCTGGCTGATCGCAGCGTTGATTCGCGTCGCGACCGGCTCTGCGACCGTCTCCATGATGACCGCAGCCGGCATCGTCGGTCCAATCGCCCTGCAAGTGCCGGGGACAAGCCCTGAGCTGTTGGTACTGGCAACAGGCGCAGGCTCCCTGATCCTGTCGCACGTAAACGACTCCGGCTTCTGGCTGATTAAGGAATACTTCAACATGACGGTGCAAGATACACTGAAATCGTGGACCGTGATGGAGACGATTTTGTCAGTCGTCGCGATCATTTTAATCATGGGGCTTAGCCTGGTGATCTAACCGGCTTGCACCGATTGGCAAAAGAACAGGACATTCCATCCACCATGCGTGGGCGGGATGTCCTTTTTTTGAACAGACAGCCATCTCGTTTGATGATTGATAAAAATCTGTATATCCTTTCCATTCGGCCTGCTTTATTGTATGCTCTTTTCGTAAAGAGTGTTGTGTTCCGAAAAGCCTGTGAGTCGATCGGCATCGTCCCCATGCGATGTTGGCATGCATTCACTGCAACAAGCGTTCTTCCATAAAGGACTATCGTTACTTTGCCAATCCGTTTCAAGCTATATCTATAGCAGCCTTTTTTGCGAACAAGAGCCTGATTGCAAAAAGGGTTTGCGTCTTCCATGCGAGAGAAAACGGGAAAGGACTCGAAAATGACTCACACTGCAAAGCTGTTGCTGTTAGGCTCGCTCACTGGTTTGCTCGTGCTGGTCGCCTCCCCTGTCTTGCAGCACGTCGAGACATTCGTCGGGCTGTGGATGGTGTTATGGAGCCGGATAAGCTTACGAAAACGCTCGGTTTATGGAATGTGGAAGCTGCTCGCTTGTTTGGCGCTCGCGATTGGCTCTGCCCTCATGCTATGGGGCATCCTGTTGACCAGCCTGGATTTTTATTGGCTGGGCAACGCTCCCTTTTCCTTGTTGTCGTAGGCTACAGACAAATCAGGTGCAAGCAAACTTGAGTTTCCTGGAGGCTTCGTTTATGCAGATCAACACCATCACCACGGAGCGCTTGCTGCTGCGGCGGATGCAGCCTGCTGACGCTCCCGCCTTGTTTTCCTTCTGGTCTGATCCAAACGTATCGAAGCATATGAACATCGAGTCCATGACCCGCATCAAGCAGGCGGAGGACATGATTTTTCTCATCAACAAGCTGTGTGCGGAGGATCAGGCAATCCGCTGGTCGATCGTCTTGCAGGAGTCGGGAGAGATGGTCGGCTCCTGTGGCTTCAATTCGTTTGATTTCGAGCACGGCCGGACAGAAATTGGCTACGATCTCGGCTCTCCCTACTGGGGAAAAGGCTACGCCACGGAAGCCGTCCGCGCCGTCATCGGCTACGGCTTTTCAGAGCTTGGGCTAAACCGGGTGGAGGCCAAGGTCGAGCCTGACAATCGCGGCTCGATCCGTGTGCTAAGCAAATTGCGCTTCGTGGAAGAAGGCTTGCTGCGCCAGTATGAAAAGTCGAACGGTCAGTTTGTGGACTTGCTGATTTTCTCCTTGCTGCGGGATGAGTGGACAGAACCGTCTGGCAGTTGAAACGACAGAAAAAGGCCGGTTTTCCCTCGGCGCTCCGAGGGGAATGAGCCTTTTTCGTCTGCCAAGCTGCTGAATAGCGTTTTTTTGAAAGTGAAAGAAGAAATGCGGTGTTCGTGGCAGGATGAGTCAGATGGAGCTTGGGGTTGATTGTTTTTTAAAAGCCCCTTCATCGGCGCTTTTGGTGTGGCGAGGAAAGAGACGAAATCGCTGTAGCTTCTTGGGCTCCCTGCTGGGGGTATCACTGCCCGGCTCCGGGAAAAAAGCGAAACCGCGTCCAAAAGTGGTCGATTCAGGGAGCTTCTCAGAGTTGGACGCTGAAAACGTGTTTCGCTTTTTCCCCTCCGCCTCGGTTGGGAGCCCAAAGAGCTTTCGCGGATTTCGTCTCTTTCCTCGTCAGGGGCCAAGGGGGATGGTCGGAGGTGGAAAGAAAAGACAGGACAAAAAACTTTACAATTAAAGAACGGGGGGCGGCATTCTCGCGGACCTTTCTTCTGGCGAGCAATGAACGCTACCCGCTTGACAATACAAAAACTGCTTTTGAGATTCTTTTTGTCTTGGACACCTTGCTTCCTGACCTACACACAAAAACCACCCCCGAACGACAGACACAGCTCGTAGAGGAAACAGGAGAAAGCCAGCGAAGGTCTTTGGGACTCCTACCCAGCCTCCGGGGAAAAAGGAAAACACGCTTTTAAGCGTCAACCTGAACCTCCTTCTTTTGAATCCTCTACTTTTGACGCGGTTTTCCTTTTTCCCCGGAGGCGGACAGTCTTCGCTCCCCCGCTAGAGGCCCAAGTACCTGTAGCGCTTTCTCCTGTTTCCTCCCACCACTACCGCTACGATCAACCGTTTTTCAAGCTAACAATCCGCCTTGATCCCCACAACTCGCCACGGAAACAACATTCTCGATTGCTCAGAAAACTCGGTTGCCTCAAGCCAGTAAATAGGCAAATGCCTTCGTCCGTACCCAAAAAGCACAGCGCCTGCTTTCTCCCTGCCCGAAGTTTCGCTATGCTGCACGATACTGGATAAGCAGCTTATCCATTGGTATGTGTAAAAAAACGGCAACCCGCTGCACGAGTTGCCGTCCTGCTTCTTTAGTTGCCTACCGATACTCCGATCTGCTCAGGCACCTTTTTCTTTGGGGCCTTCTTGTCTGCGCTCTTCTTCTGGTTCAGCTCGAACGCTGCCAAAATCGCTTCCTGGCGCTTCATGCCGGACTTTTCCAGCTCCTCCATCGTCGAGATGATTTGCTTGTAGTCTTTTGGAATGACTTTGACGAACTTGGCGATCGTCTGCGGCCACGAAGCGAGCAAGGCTTGGGCCCGAGGACTGCCTGTGTAGGCGGCGTGGTTTTCCAGCAGCCGCTTGACTTCGGCAATCTCCCGCTGATCGGTCAGCTTCTCCAGAAGCACCATTTCCTGATTGCAACGGGCGGCAAACGTCTCATGGTCCTCTGCCAGCACATAGGCCGTACCGCCTGACATCCCGGCCGCAAAGTTTTTGCCCACCTGACCGAGCACGACGACGCGTCCTCCTGTCATGTACTCGCAGCCGTGGTCGCCCACTCCTTCGACGACGGCGGTGACTCCGCTGTTCCGGACGCAGAAGCGCTCACCCGCAAGCCCGTTGATGTACGCTTCGCCGGAGGTCGCGCCGTAAAACGCGACGTTTCCGATAATCATGTTGCGCTCTGGCGAGAAGGTGCTCTTTTTCGCCGGTGCTACGATGATTTTCCCGCCGGACAGCCCTTTGCCGACGTAGTCATTCGCGTCGCCCTCAAGCTGCAAAGTAATGCCCCGTGGAACAAACGCGCCAAAGCTTTGTCCGGCGGAACCGTAAAACTCCAGGCGAATCGTGTCTTCCGGCAGGCCGTGGACGCCGTATCTTCTCGTCACTTCGCTGCCAAGAATCGTTCCGACTACGCGATTCGTGTTGCTGATCGGCAGTCTCGCCTGGATTTGCTTTTGCTTCTCCAGCGCTGGCTTGCACAAGGCGAGCAACATTTGACGGTCCAGCGTCTCTTCCAGCTTGTGGTCCTGATTGCGCTGATGGTATTTGCCGACCTCTGCGGATACCGCCGGCTGGTACAAAAGCGCGGACAGATCAATATGCTTTGCTTTCCAGTGCGCTTTTGCCCGTTCGCTCACGGTCAGCACCTGGCTTTGGCCGATCATCGCCTCCAGCGAGCGGAAGCCGAGCTGAGCCATGATCTCGCGCACTTCGCGAGCCACGAGGCGCATGAAGTTAACCGCGTGCTGCGGGTCGCCTTTGAATCGTTTGCGCAGCTCCGGATTTTGCGTCGCGACCCCTACCGGGCACGTATCGAGATGGCAGACACGCGCCATGACGCAACCGATGGAGACGAGCGGCGCGGTGGCGAAGCCAAATTCCTCTGCGCCGAGCAGAGCGGCAATGACTACGTCGCGTCCGGTCATCAGCTTGCCGTCAGTCTCCAGCACGACGCGGTCGCGCAGTTGATTGAGCAAAAGCGTCTGATGCGTCTCCGCAAGCCCCAATTCCCACGGCAGCCCCGCATGCTTGATGCTCGACTTCGGCGAAGCGCCCGTACCGCCGTCGTGGCCGCTGACCACGATCACGTCCGCCAGCCCTTTGGCGACGCCTGCCGCAATCGTTCCGACCCCTGCCTTGGAGACGAGCTTCACGCTGATGCGCGCCCGCGGATTCGCATTTTTCAGGTCAAAAATCAACTGGGCCAAGTCCTCGATGGAGTAAATGTCGTGGTGCGGCGGCGGAGAAATCAGGCCCACGCCTGGCGTAGAGCCGCGCACTTCGGCAATCCACGGGTACACCTTGCTGCCTGGAAGCTGTCCGCCTTCTCCCGGCTTTGCCCCTTGCGCCATTTTGATCTGGATTTCGGATGCATTGACCAGATAGTGGCTGGATACGCCGAAGCGCCCGGATGCAACCTGCTTGATCGCGCTGCGGCGCAAATCGCCGTTTTCATCTGTCGTGTAGCGGGCCGGATCTTCTCCGCCCTCGCCGCTGTTGCTTTTAGCTCCCAGACGGTTCATGGCGATTGCCAGCGTCTCATGCGCTTCCTTGCTGAGCGAGCCGTAGGACATCGCTCCCGTTTTGAAGCGGTGGACGATGGAGTCGACCGATTCGACTTCGCTGAGCGGGATCGGCTTGCGGTCCGACTTGAAGTCGAGCAGATGGCGCAGGGCGGAAAACGGTTGCTCCCCTGCCATTTCCGCGTAAATTTTGTACTGCTCGTAGCTGCCTTCCCGGCAAGCTTTTTGCAAAGCGTGAACGGTTTTTGGCTGGAACAGGTGGTACTCGCCGTCGCGGCGGAACTGGAAGTCGCTGCCTGGATCGAGCTTTTCTTCGGAATGTTCCGGCGAAAAAGCTTGCGCGTGGCGAATCAGCGTCTCTTGCGCGATCACGTCCAGCGAAATTCCGGAAATTTGCGATGGCGTGCGGGTAAAGTAGCGGTCAATGACGTCGGCGTGAATCCCGACCGCTTCAAAAATTTGTGCCCCGCGATAGCTTTGGACGGTCGAAATGCCCATTTTGGACATGACCTTGACGACGCCTTCGATTGCGGTTTGCAAATAGGCTTCGATCGCGTCTTCGGCCGCGATGTCTTTCAGCTTGCCGGATGCGATCAGGTCGAGCACAGAGGCAATGGCGACATAAGGATTGACAGCGTCTGCCCCGTAGCCGATCAGCATGGCAAACTGGTGGACGTCGCGCGGCTCGCCCGACTCGACGATCAAGCTGGCTTTTGTCCGCGTACCGGAGCGCACCAGATGATGATGCAGGCCGCTCGTGGCAAGCAAGGCCGGAATCGCTGCCAGCTTCTCGCCGATGCCGCGGTCAGACAGGATCAACAGCGTGTAGCCTGCGGCAATCGCTTCATCGGCTGCGGCAAACAACTGCTCCAACGCCTGCTCCAGCGCGGCTTCTCCCCCGTCTGCGGCAAACAGGATCGGCAGCGTTTTCGCCCTGAACTCCTGGTACGGATTGGCGCGCAACTGGGCCAGCTCCTTGTTTGCGAGCAGCGGATTGGTCAAGCGGATGCGGCGGCAATGGCTCGCTGCAGGCTCCAGCAAGTTTCCTTCCGCGCCAAGCACCGTGTGCGTCGAGGTCACGCAAGCCTCCCGCAGCGAGTCGATGGGCGGGTTCGTCACCTGTGCGAACGATTGCTTGAAGTAGTTGTACAAAAGCTGCGGACGATCCGACAGGACGGCGAGCGGCGTATCGACACCCATGGAGCCGATCGGGTCTTTTTGCTCGGCGACCATCGGCACCAGCACTTTGTCCAGCTCTTCCTGCGTGTATCCAAACGCCTTTTGCCGCGCCAGCAGCGCTTTTCCGTCAAGCTCCTCGGCAGCGCCTGCCTGTGGAAGCTGCTCCAGCGCGTGCAGGTTGTTTTTCACCCACTCGCGGTACGGCTGCTCGCTGGCGATTTTTTGCTTGATCTCTTCATCGGAGACGATTCGGCCTTCCTCCAGGTCGACCAGCAGCATGCGGCCCGGGCTGAGGCGGCCTTTTTGCACAATTTTTTCTTCCGGTACTTCCAAAACGCCTACTTCCGATGAGAAAATGATCGTATCGTCCGTCGTCACGTAGTAGCGGGCCGGACGCAATCCGTTGCGGTCGAGAATCGCCCCGATCTGACGGCCGTCGGTAAAGGAAATCGCCGTCGGGCCATCCCATGGCTCCATCAGGCAACTGTGGTATTCGTAAAACGCTTTTTTGTTCGCGTCGATCTGCTCATCCTGATCCCACGGCTCGGGAATCATCATCATCGCGACGTGCGGCAGCGATCTGCCCGCCAGCGAGAAAAATTCCACGCAGTTGTCGAGGATAGCCGAGTCGCTGCCTTGCATATCAATGACAGGAACGACTTTTTGCAAATCCGCGCCGAACAGCTTGGATTCAAACATTTTTTCGCGCGCCCGCATCCAGTTCACGTTGCCCTGCAAGGTGTTGATTTCGCCGTTGTGAATCAAATAGCGGTTCGGATGCGCTCTCTCCCACGTCGGGAACGTGTTCGTGCTGAAGCGCGAGTGCACGACGGAAAAAGTAGAAGTGTAAGAATTATCTTGCAAATCCAGGTAAAAAGCATCCACCTGGCCTGGCGTGAGCAAGCCTTTGTAAACGATTGTGCGCGAAGACATGGAGGCGGCGTAGAAGTCAGCGCCTGCTGCGTGCTCCATCTGCTTGCGGATGACGTACAGCTTCCGCTCGAAGGCCATCTGGTCCGCTACATGTGCGCTCGCCCCGATGAATACTTGGCGGATAAAAGGCTGACTTGCTGCCGCGGTTTTGCCGATCTTCGTCGCATCGACAGGGACGGTTCTCCAGCCGAGCAGCTTCTGCCCTTCCGCTTCGATAATCGCGGCCAGCTTCGCCTCGTACTCATTGCGCAGGCTCTCCTCCATCGGCAGAAACAACATGCCGACACCGTACTTGCCTGGCGCTGGCAGTTGAATGTTCAGCTCCTTACAGGCCTTTTTGAAAAAGGCATGCGGGATTTGCGTCAAGATTCCCGCTCCGTCACCCGTCTCGGGGTCGCTGCCTTGCCCGCCGCGGTGCTCGAGCTGGCAAAGAATTTTCAGTCCGTTTTTCACCATATCGTGCGTTGCTTTTGCTTTCAAATTCGCAATAAAACCGATTCCACAAGCGTCGTGCTCGAACATCGGGTCGTATAGTCCTTGCTTCGCAGGCATTCCGGTTCTCGTCATTTATCTCCACTCCCTTTGCTCTCTCTGTTAACTCAATTTTAGATTGAGTGAAACGATACAAACAATATATAATTTACTCAATATTAATCTCAAAACGAGATCAATTGGGAATGGGGGGTATTCATGGAGCTACGACAGATTCAATACTTCATTGAAGTGGCCAAGCGCGAGCACTTCACAGAAGCCTCGCACAACCTGCATGTTGCCCAATCCGCCCTGAGTCGGCAAATCGCCAACCTGGAGGCAGAGCTTGGCGTCTCCCTGTTCATCCGCGAAGGCCGCAACGTCAAGCTGACGGCAGTAGGCCGAATTTTCTTGCAGCACGTGGAAATGGCCGTCAACGAGATTGAAAAGGCGAAGCAAAAAATTGACGAGTTTCTCGATCCGGAGCGCGGGACGATTCGCGTCGGGTTTACGAGCAGTCTGGCCGCGAATCCTCTGCCGACTGTCATCTCCGGCTTTCGCGCGCGGTACCCGGACATCGGCTTCCAGCTTCGGCAAGGCTCTTACCAGGGGCTGATCGACTCCGTGATTAACGGAGAAATCGACCTCGCCTTTCTCGGCCCGGTTCCGACCCAGGAAAAAAACGTGCGCAGCCATATTTTTTTCGCCGAGAACATCGTCGCGCTGCTGCCCGCGAAGCACCCGCTGGCCAAGCAGCCAAGCTTGCGGCTGAACCAACTGCAGGACGATACGTTTGTCTTGTTTCCCCCGGGGTTCATCCTGCGCAATATCGCCGTGAACGCCTGTGCGCAAATGGGCTTCGCGCCCAAAACCGCCTTCGAGGGCGAGGATATCGACGCGATTAAGGGACTCGTCGCCGCCGGTCTGGGCGTCACGTTGCTGCCAGAGCTGACCTTGACCGACAATGTGCCGCGCGAAACGGTGAAAGTCCCGATCAGCGAGCCGCTCGTGCAGCGAACCGTCGGCATCATCATTCCGAACAACCGGGAGCTGCCGCCTTCCGAAAAGCTGTTTTACCATTTTTTGAAGGAGTTTTTCGACGTATTGAGCAAGTACAGCTAGTCGTATCGAGAGGAAGAGCGCCGCAGGAAGAGTCGCCACAGAAAGAGTCGCCACAGTGGTGCGACCGCTTTTTTGCTAAACGGCTTTCCCGAAAAACGCTTGCTGCGGGGAGTGAGTCATGCAGGTACAGATGACGAAAAGTCGTGCGTTTTGGCACGGGGAAAAGCCCTGATGATCGGTTGTCATCAGGGCTTGCTTTGTGTGGATTGTCGTGATTTTTCGTGTATTTTCCGTTGGTTTTATGTGGGTTTTGTATAGCTTTCGTATGATGTTCACAGGACTCGCGGTCGCTACGTCACCTGCTGCCGGGCCGCAGATAAAGCCCCTGCCTGGCCTCGCTGAACCGCCAAACTCGCAAAGCTGCCGTCAGCTCACGCGCGCCTCGTCCAGCCGCAGCCAGTAGCTTTTGACGTGCGTCTCGCCGTTGAAAAAGTCTTTGTCGGCCGCGCGGGCAAAGCCAAGCCGCTCGTACAGCTTCACCGCCGCCTCCATCATGTCTGTCGTGTGCAGGTGCAGCGTGGCTGCTCCCAGCTCGCGCGAACGGCGGACAGCCTCTCCGATCAGCCGGGCAGCGATCCCGTTGCCCCGCGCTTGCGGCGATACGGCCAAAAAGCGGATGATCGGCGAGTGAATTTCCAGCTCCGGACGGTCGTAAGCCGCCTGGGACGAAGCGAACAACTGGACGCTGCCGACGATTTCCCCGCCCCAGTCCGCGACGAGAAACGCAATCGTCTGGCGTCCTTCTGCCGATTCTGCGATTTCCTCCTTGTACCGTGTCCATCTGTCCACCGACAAATGCTGCTCATACTGCTGGTAAGCATCGAGCAGATGCCGTTTGATCCGCTCCCGGTCCTGGCTATTCGCATCGCGAATGCAAATGTCTCTCTGCTGCTTCGCCTTCATCGTCGGCTTCTCCTCCCTTTTTCCGGCTTAAAAAGCAGGGACAACCGCGACACCGTATTTGTCTTCAATAAACTTTTTGACCTCCGGTGAAGTGAGGGCCGCATCCAGCTTTTTGATCTCTTCGCGGTTCTCGTCGCCTTTGCGGACGGTAATCACGTTGGCGTAAGGAGAGTTGGCGCCTTCGCGGAACAGGGCGCTGTTCGGATCGATTTTCGCTTCCAGCACGACGTTTGTGTTGATGACGGCGCCCGCGAGATCAGGCAGCGCCCGCGGCAAGGTTGCGGCTTCCGCTTCTACAAACTCCAGCTTTTTCGGGTTTTCCGCGATATCTTTCGGCGTAGCCTCGTAGGTTGTCAGGCCGTCGCGCAGCTTGATTAAGCCTTGCTCCTGCAGCAAGATCAGGGCGCGGTATTCATTGGAAGGGTTGTTCGGAATCCCGATCTTGTCGCCTTCCTTGAGTTCGTCCTTCGATTTGAGCTTGTCGGAGTAAAAGCCGATCGGCTCGACGTGCACTTTTGTCGTGACGGCGAAATCGTAGCCTTTCTCGGTTTTCACCGAATCGAGGTAAGGCACGTGCTGGAAAAAGTTCGCGTCGATCTGCTTGTCGTGCAAAGCCGGGTTCAACTGCCCTTCGTCATCGAGGACGACGACCTCCAGATTCACGCCCTGCTCCTTGAGCTTCGGCTTGATAAATTCCAATATTTCCGCATGCGGGACAGGGGCCGCGCCTACTTTGAGCGTCACTTCTTTTGGCGGTTCCGCCGCCTGTCCGCCACTGGCCTGTGTCGACGCTGTGTTCGTCGCCGGCGCTTGTGCCCCGGAGCCGGGCGACTGGCTGCCAGAGCCGCTTGAGCCGCAACCTGCCACAAGCATGCTGAATGCCACCAATACGCTAAAAATGACGCCTAGACCTTTTTTCTTTCCCATCGTTTCCACTCCCCTGGTTCCTCTGTTTTTAAAGTTGGATCTTACTCAAACTTGTAACGCTTTTTGTTGATCGACTTGACGAGGAAATCGCCTGACCATTGAATCAGTTGAACTAAAACTATAATGATTAGGACGGTGGCGATCAGGACGTCCTCGCGAAAGCGCTGGTAGCCGAAGCGAATCGCCAGGCTGCCGAGTCCGCCCGCGCCAATCGCCCCCGCTACAGCGGTAAACTCGGTAATCCCGATAATTCCGATCGTAATCCCGCGCACCAAAGCGGGCATCGCCTCGGGGATCAGCACGCGAAAAATGATCGTAAACGGCGTGGCCCCGACCGATTTGGCCGCTTCGATCTTCCCGGCGCTGACTTCCTTCAGCGCGCTTTCGATGATCCGGCCCAAAAACGGCGCGGCGCCAATCGAAAGCGAGACGATGGCAGCGGTCGGCCCCAGCGTCGTGCCGACGATTAGGCGCGACAAGGGCAAAAGCAGCACGATCAAAATAATCAAAGGAAGGGACCGGACGCTGTTGATGATCGTGCCGATCGTTTTGTGCAGCTTTGGTGCTTCGAGAATGCCGCCTTTTTCCGTGACGACGAGCGTGACGCCGAGGACAATCCCCATGGCGAGCGCGAACAGGGACGACCAGAACACCATGTAGAGCGTCTCCAGGAGCCCTTCCCAGAGCAAGTCAATCAGATCGCTGTTCATATCCCTGCTCCGACTCCTTCCATGACATTTCGCTTATCGCGGTAATGATCGATAATGTGGACAAACCGTCTGGCCGTGTCGCTCTCCGGGTTGAGGAAAAACTTCTCCACCGTACCGGTTTCGACAATTCGCCCGTTTTCAATCACGGCCATGTTGTTGCACACGTGCTGCAGCACGTCCAGTTCGTGCGTGATGAGCACAATCGTCAGGTTGAGCTGGCGGTTGATCTCGCGCAGCAGCTCCAAAATGGCGTAAGTCGTCTGCGGGTCGAGCGCAGAAGTCGCTTCGTCGCTCAACAGCAGATCAGGCTGGTTGACCAGCGCCCGGGCAATTCCGACGCGCTGCTTTTGTCCGCCGCTCAGTTGGAACGGATAGACGTTTTCCTTGTCGCCAAGCTGCACGAGATCCAGTATTTCGCGGACGCGGTTGCGGATGTACGGCTTCGGATGCCCGGCTACCTCCAGCGGAAAAGCGACGTTTTGGAACACCGTCCGCGCGTCGAGCAGATTGAACTGCTGAAAAATCATCCCGATTTTTTGCCGGGCCCGGCGCAGCTCTTTTTCCGGCAAATCGGTAATCACCTTACCGCCGATCTCGATCGTGCCCGCGTCCGGCTCTTCCAGCCGGTTCAGGCAGCGGATCAAAGTCGATTTGCCCGCCCCGGAAAAGCCGATGATCCCGAAAATGTCTCCTTTTTGGATGTGCAGATTGACGTTTTGCAAAACAGGCACAATGCCTTTGGCTGTTTTGTACGATTTGCTCAAATTGGAAATGTGCAGCATCTGTTTTCACCCGCCTTTCAATGCATCTGCGGCCAAGTTGGCAAAGTAGTGTGCAGCAGGCGCAATCGCTCGTTCGTCGACGGTAAAGGCCGGATGGTGCCACTCGTTCGTCCCGGAGGTCCCGACGAACACGAACAAGCCGGGAATGTGCTTCTGGTAGTAGGCAAAATCTTCGCCAGCCGGAGACGGTTCCGGCGTGACGACTTGCAACCCGAGCCGCTCTGCTGTCGTAGCGGCCAGCCTGGCCAGCGCGGCATCGTTTTGCACGGAGGGCGGTCCCTTGAACCAGCGCACGCTCGCCTTGGCCCCGTATGCCGCAGCCACTCCCTCGATGATCGCCTGAAGACGCCCGGGTATTTGCCTGCGCACCTCTTCCTGAAACGTGCGGATCGTACCGCCGAGCGCGACCTTGTCCGGGATCACGTTCCAGGTCGTACCGCCATGGATAGTCGTCACGCTCACCACCGCATTTTCCAGCGGGCTGACGTTGCGGCTGACGATCGATTGCAGCGCCGTGACGATCTGCGAGGCGGCGACGATCGGGTCGATGCCAGCGTGCGGAATTGCGGCATGCGTGCCCAAGCCTTCCACTTCGATCTCGAAGCCGTCCACGCTCGCCATCAGCGCTCCCGGCTTGATCCCGACGGTCCCGACTGCGAGATCGGGCTTGTTGTGCAGGCCGAAGATCGCCGTGACGTTTGCGAGCGCCCCTTTCTCGATCAAGAGCGACGCACCCGTGCCTTTTTCCTCTGCGGGCTGGAACAGAAAGCGCACCGTTCCTGGCAACTGCTCCTCCTGCTGCTTCAGCAAAAAAGCGGCTCCCAGGATGACGGCGGTATGAAAATCGTGTCCGCACGCGTGCATGTTCCCGACGACCGTGGACGCGTACGGCAAGCCTGTTTGCTCCTGAATCGGCAAAGCGTCAATATCGGCCCGCAGCGCGATTACAGGCCCGCCGTTTTGGCCGCCCACCTCTGCCACGACGCCCGTTTCCAGCGGCAGCTCGACGAGGCGAATCCCCGCTTCCGTCAGCCAGTCCCGAATCGAACGCGTCGTTTCATATTCCTCGTAGGCCACCTCCGGGTATTGGTGCAACTGCCTGCGAATGGCGATCAGCTTTTGCTCGAAGCCAGTCCCTGCCAGCTCCTGCGTTCCTGTATGCACCCGAACCTCTCCTTTCTCTGTCTGCTTTTGCGCTGGCATCTGTTCTACGACTCCACCTCCGAGAGCGCTCTATCGCGCACGGCCAGGCGGTTGTACGGCTTTTCCAGACCGAGATGCTCGCGCAAGGTGTCTCCTTCGTAATCCAGCCGATACAAGCCCCGCTCCTGCAAAATCGGAATCACCTTGTCCACGAACGCCTCCAGCCCTTGCGGCAGCACCGGAGCGATGAACATGAAGCCGTCCGCCGCTTCCTCGACAAACCATTTTTCCAGCACGTCGGCAATCTGCGCAGGCGTGCCGATCAGCTCGCGGTTTGCACCGCCTTCGAGCAAAGCGTACAGCTCGCGCAAAGTCGGGTTTTGCTTGCGAATCAGCTCCGTCATCCATTCAAAATGGCTTTGAATCCCGTTGTCCTGCGGGAACTCCACCTCTGCCGCCGGGGTGTCGAGCGAGTAGCGGCTGAAGTCGACCTTGCCCAAGTACCCGGACAAAAAGCGCAGCCCTTGCTCTGGCAAAAGCAGATCGTGCAATTTGCGGTGGATCGCTTCCGCTTCTTCCTGCGTATCCGCGACAATCGGGGAGATGCCTTGCAAAATGTGCAACTGGTCAGGCGTGCGCCCGTAGTCGGGCAGCTTGCTTTTTAAGCTTTTGTAAAACGCTTTTGCCCGTTCGAAATCTTTTACGTGCGAAAAGACGACTTCTGCGGTGCGCGCTGCCAGCCGCTGTCCTGGCTCGGATGCTCCCGCCTGCACGATGACGGGCTGCCCCTGTCTCGATCTGCCGATATTGAGCGGCCCCTGGACGGAGTAGTACGTGCCTTTGTAGTTCAGCCGATGCATTTTCGCCGGATCGAAGAACACGCCGGTTTCCTTGTCCTGGACAAACGCGTCGTCTTCCCACGAGTCCCACAAGCCTTGGACGACGTCGATGAACTCCTCCGCCCGCTCGTAGCGGTGATCGTGCTCCACATGCTCGGTGCGGCTGAAGTTGCGCCCGGTCTCCCCGGTGGCGTCTCCCGTCGTGACCACGTTCCAGCCTGCGCGGCCATTGCTGATATGATCGACGGAAGCGAACAGCCGGGCGAGATTGTACGGCTCGTGATACGTCGTCGACGCGGTGGCGACCAGCCCGATTTTGCTGGTCGCCCCAGCCAGAGCGGCGAGCAAGGTCGTCGGCTCAAACCGGTTCAAAATGTTCGGGTGCGAATCTTCGTTGACCGCCAGGCTGTCGGCGATAAACGCGATATCGAACTTCCCGCGCTCGGCTGTCTGCGCCAAATATTTGTAGTAGTCAATGTCGATGCTGGCGTTTTTCCGCGCCTCGGCCAGTCGCCACGAGGCAACGTGAATGCCCGTTCCGACCAAATAAGCGGATAAGTGAATCTGTCTTTTTTGCGGCATGGTGCCCCTCCCCTTCCGATCTTCCGCTAAGCATGAGTGCGTCCGTCACGCAGCCGTCACGGCTTGCTGGCAAACGCCTCTTTGAAATTTTTCAGCTCCTCGACGGTCACTTGTGTCGGGATGTAGTTGCCTTTGTACGTTTCGGTGATGAAGTCCGACACCTCTTTGGACTGGTAAATGGCGACGAGCTTTTTCAAGTCTTCGCGGTTTTCGTTTTGCTTGGTCGTCGCGATTACGTTGATATACGGCTTGGCGGTTTTGCTTTCGTGAAAAATCGCGTCCTTGAGCAAAAAGCCTGCCTCGACCGCCACCCCGTTGTTGATGATCGACGCCGCTACGTCCTTCATGACGCGCGGGGTCGTCGCCCCATCGACGGGAACGATTTCCAGGTTTTTCGGATTTTCCTTGATTTTGTCCGCGCCGCCAAAGCCGTCAAAGTTGTCCACGACCCGGATCAAGCCTGCTTCCTGCAACAAAAGCAAGGAGCGCCCCCAGTTGGAATCGTCGTTTGGCACGGCGATTTTCGCGCCGTCGGGAATTTCCGCGATGGTTTTGTACTTGTCCGAGTAGATACCCAGTGGCGCGATGATCGTCGAGCCGACCGGAACGATGTCCGAGTTGTTTTTCGTATTGAACTGGTCCAAAAAGGCGACGTGCTGGAACGCATTCGCGTCGATATCGCCCTCCAGCAAGACCGTATTCGGGTTGACGTTTGCATTGAACTGCACCAGTTCAATGGC
Source organism: Brevibacillus sp. FW301-21C12A (assembly GCF_058788915.1). NCBI lineage: Bacteria > Bacillati > Bacillota > Bacilli > Caryophanales > Paenibacillaceae > Brevibacillus > Brevibacillus sp. FW301-21C12A. The sequence goes on along the minus strand of NZ_JBYTBG010000020.1, from coordinate 7,130 downwards.
GAGACCTTGCTTCGCCGCCTGTTCCTTCACGAACTCCCACGTCCGCGATTCCGAGCCGCGAATGCCGATTTTCAAGCCTGTTTGTTCCGGTTCCGTTCCGCAACCCGCCGCGACAATCGTCACGAAGGCGAGCAGCAAGGAAATGGCGAGCTTTTTCATCCGTTTTTTCTCTCCTCGTTCTTCTCTTCTGTCTTGGGCAAAAGATGGTTATTTTCTGCGAATGTTGCGGGCGAGCACGTTGCCGAGCGACTGAATCCCTTGAACGAGCACGACCAAAATCACAACGGTAGCGACAATCGTAATCGTGCTGAAGCGCTGGTACCCGTATGTAATCGCCAGGTCGCCGATCCCGCCGCCGCCGACTGCCCCGGTCATCGCCGTGGCGCCGATCAGGCCGATGGTCGCCGTCGTAATGCTGAGAATGAGCGAGCCGAGCGTCTCGGGAATGAGAAACCGAAAAATGATTTGCATCGGGGTGGCCCCCATCGCTTCGGCTGCCTCGATGATGCCCGGATTGATTTCCAGCAACGAATTTTCCACCAGCCGCGCGATGTACGGACCGCTGTAAATGACCAGCGGCACGATTGCCGCCGTCGTTCCGATGGAGGTTCCGATGACGAACCGCGTAAACGGAATGATCGCCACCAGCAAAATGATGAACGGGACGGAACGCAGCACGTTGATAACCGGGTTCAAGGCCGAAAAGATCAACGGATTTTCCAAAATGTGCCCTTTGCGCGTCACGACCAGCAGGACGCCGAGCGGCAGGCCGATCAAGGTCGCAAACAGCAACGATACACTCACCATGTAGAGCGTCTCGTACAATGCCTGATAGATTTGCGCAGAACTGACTTCCATCACGAAACAATCTCCTTCACGGTCACATTTTGCTGCTGGATATAGTGGTACGCGCGAACGATTTCCGCTTCATTGCCGGTAAGCTCGACGATCAGATTGCCAAAAGGCACGCCCGCAAGCTCGGTGATGCTGCCAAACAGGACGTTCACGTCGCTGTTGAAGCGTTTCGCCACCTGGGAGAGCAGCGGCTGGCCCGTGCTTTCCCCGATGAAGTGGATGTTGAGAATTTTCGATTTGCCGCGCTTGGTCGCGAGCAGCTTGCGCACGCTTGGCGGGATGTCGTCGCGTACGACCGATTTGACGAAATTGCGCGCCACCTCTGTCTGCGGATTCGCAAACACGTCGAGGACATTGCCCTGCTCCACGATGGCGCCATGCTCCATGACCGCCACCCGGTTGCAAATTTCTTTGATGACGTTCATTTCGTGCGTAATCATCAAAATCGTAACGTTGTACTCTTGGTTCACCCGCTTAAGCAATTGCAAAATGGACTCGGTCGTTTGCGGGTCCAGCGCCGAGGTCGCTTCGTCGCTTAACAGGATGGACGGATTGGTCGCGAGCGCACGGGCGATGCCGACTCGCTGCTTCTGGCCTCCGGACAACTGGTCGGGGTAGCTCGTCGCTTTGTCCGTCAAGCCGACGAAGGACAATAGTTCGTCGACTCGCTCCTGAATCTGCTTTTTCGGCGTGTCGCCGAGTCGAAGCGGCATGGCGACATTGTCAAAAACGGTCTTCGTCGCCAGCAGGTTGAACTGCTGAAAAATCATGCCGATGTTCTTTTTGACGCTTCGCAGCTCTTTGACCGAGAGCTTCGTCAAGTCTTTGCCAGCGACGATGACGCTGCCTGCTGTCGGACGCTCCAGCAAATTGACCGTCCGCAAAAGCGTGCTTTTTCCGGCTCCGCTAAAGCCGATGACGCCAAAAATGTCGCCTTTTTTCACGTCGAGGGTGACGCCCTTCAACGCCTCAATCGTCTGGCCCCCGCTCTCAAACGTCTTCGATACGCCGTGAAAGGCGATCATGCTCTCCTTCGCCTCACCCGGGATGCCATACGGCGGATGGTCTTCCACGGCCGCAGCTCCGATTCCCATACAATCTCCTCCTAGCCAAGCGAAACTTTATCGGGCAGACAGCGGCCTGCCTGCCCGTTAACCGGCTGCGCTTTTTTCGCAAGCGCTTGGGCGCAGCCCGCGTATTTACCTTGTACTCGTTACTCGGCCAAAAGCGCTGCGAGCCGATCCAATTGGGTGTAGAGCAGCGCCTCGTATTTGCCGTCGCCGCCAATTTCCACGAGCGGGATCAGGCGCGTGCCGTATTTGACCTCCAGCACATCGCGCAGCACGTCTTTTCCTGCTACGTCAATCCATTCGTAAGGGCGGTTTTGCTCTTCCAATATGGCTTTGACGTTTTCACAATAGGAGCAGCCTTCTCTTCCCCATACCACGACTTTTTTCGTTTGTGTTTCTGCCACTCGCTTTCCCTCCCCCATTTTTCCGACGCTGTTCCCAGGCAAAGAAAAAGACTCCCTGCTCGTTGGCACAGCTCGAGCAGGAAGTCTCTCCAGTGGTCTGGTCGATGACTTTTTAAATTCATATCGGATTACTAGGGATATTATCATTCGTCATCTTTCTCGTCAACGGATTTTTTCCACGATGTTTTCCGCGATTTTTGTCCGGCCTCATTTTGCCTGCCCCCATTGACAGCCCGGAGCGATATCGTTAAAATCCGAGTAAACAACTAAGTAAATGAGATTTAAAAGTGCAGCAGATGACAACTTCATGCTTGCATAGCTGACTGGACCACCAGAAGCCCCTTCGCCGATCGGATTGCCGATCTATGACTGAGGGGCTTTTTGTGCGTACTTCGACACGGTTAGGGGAGAGACATGGTGGCATTGACATTGAGCATTCTCGATCAAAGTCCGATTCAAGAAGGAGAAACGGCGACCGAAGCGTTCCAGCATACGATTCGGCTGGCGCAAAAGGCGGAAGACTGGGGCTATCACCGCTTCTGGGTGGCGGAGCATCACGACCTCGATCATGTGGTCGGCTCCTCCCCCGAGGTGCTCATCGCTCATCTTTTGGCGAAAACAGAGCGCATCCGCATCGGCTCCGGCGGGGTCATGCTCCAGCATTACAGTCCTTATAAAGTAGCGGAAAACTTTCATGTCCTCGCCGCCCTGGCTCCGGGACGAGTGGATCTCGGCATCGGCCGCGCGCCGGGAGGGCTTCCCCTCTCGACGAAAGCGCTACAGCCGCACAGCGGCACGGGTTCGCCTGGCGCATCGCTGGAAGAAAAGCTCGCGGAGCTTGCGCTGTTCCTGCGCAACGAGCTGCCCCCCACTCATCCGCTGTACGGTCTGACCGCCGTGCCCCTGCCAAGCGAGCCAGTCGGCATTTATTTGCTCGGCACGAGTGCAGCGAGCGCGCAGCTTGCGGCAGAGCGCGGTGTTCCGTACGTGTTTGCCCTCTTTATCAGTCAGGACGAAGCGGTCTGCCGGGAAGCTTTTGACGTGTACCGCCAGCAGTTTCAGCCAGGCGAACGGGCAAAGCCGCTCCCGATCCTGGCCGTCTCCGTCATCGTCGCCCAGACGGAGGAAGAAGCCTTGCAGTTGGCCGCGGAAACGAAAATCGCCAAAATCCACCTGCAAAGCGGCAAAACGGTCACCGTCACCAGCTTGAAAAAGGCGGAGGAATACGGGCGGCAGGCAGACGAATCGTTTCGGATCGAGGTCAAGGAAGCCAACGTCATCGCCGGAACGAAGGAGTCCGTGCGCGAGCGGCTGCTGGAGCTGGCGCGTACCTATCAGGTGGGAGAGCTGGTGATCCACACTCCGATCAAACATTTTGCCAAGCGGCTTCTCTCCTATGAACTGTTGCACGAAGCGTTTGCTGAGCTAAGCGTTACTTGAGTGATGCGTTTGGCGACTGCCGATTGGCATTCGGCATTTGCGCAAAAAAACGTGGCTGGCGGTTCCGCAGCGTTGGACAGCGCAGTCCCCCTCGCACAGCCCCCTGATTGTGGAATGACTCCACAGTTGGCGGGGCTGTTTTTTGAGGCTCTGTTCGCAAGATGATCGCTGTATTATGATGAATGGAAACATTCGTCTGCATCAGCGAAAATAGCTGTAGCGAATTGACTCAAGCGACAGGAACATCTCGCTGAATGTCCGCAGCCAAAACAGCGGGAGTTTTTTTCAAGCGATGCAGCTTGCAACCATTGGCGGGGGGAGAAAGCATGGATATTACGATCCGAAGTGCTAAGCAAGATGATTACGCGGCGTTATTGCCTTTGTTTCGGCAAGTTCATGATTTGCACGTTTTCGAACGGCCGGACCTCTACAAAAAGAATGCGACTCCAGTGGAGGAAGCGTTGTTTCATGACCAGCTACACGATGATCGGCAACATATTTTTGTGGCTACGCTCGGTATGGAAATCGTTGGCGTCGTTGTTTTGCAGGAAGAAGACATTCGGGAAAATTCATTTGTGAATGCGCGGAAAGTTTTGCTTGTCAACAGTTTATGTGTGGCGGATACGCTGAGGAAAAAGGGAATCGGAAGGAAGCTTATGCACCATGTTTAAATGGAGTTCCGATTAAGCTGACGGGAGACGATCGTTACCTCGCCAAAAAGAACCCGCCAGTCCTTGGCGGGTTTTGTTGTACAACAACTCCGTTTCTTTGAGCAGCATGCTGTTAGAACAGAGCTTTACACGGTGGGCAACTTTTCATGCAGGCAGCCAGGCAGCTATTTGTCGGGCGGACTGCTCGCAAGCCCTGTTTTTCCGAGAGAACCAAAAGCCCCCCCTGCTCGCCCCCTCAGAGCAACAAACGCCCACGCCCCTCCCCTGTTTTTACAACGGCGCATTCACCCCTTGCGGCTCCGGTTTTCTCGGCTGCGCGTACCGATTGACCGGGAACGGCAGTCCGAGATTCCCGCGCAGCGTGTCGGCCTCGTACTCCGTGCGGAACAGGCCGCGCTGCCGCAAAATCGGAACGACCCGATCGACGAAATCGTCCAGCCCGCGCGGCACGTTTGACTGGAGGATGAATCCGTCTGCCGCCTCTTCCTCGAACCAGCGCTGGATCAAATCCGCCACGTGCTCGGGCGTGCCGATGAACTCGCTCTCTGGCGTCGCGGTGTAGAGCGCGGTCTGCCTGAGCGTCCACTTTTGCTCCCTGGCCTTTTGCTTGATTTTGTCCGTCGTGCTGCGGAAACTGTTGCTGCCGACTTCGCCGATATCCGGGAACGGTTCGTCCAGCGGGTACTGGGAAAAGTCGTGATGGTCAAAAAATCGGCCCAAGAAATGCAGCGCCTGCTCGATGCTGACCAGGCTGGCCAGCTCTTCGTGCTTGCGCTTCGCTTCCTCTGCCGTTCGCCCGATGATCGGGCTGATCCCAGGGAAAATGAGAATGTCGGCGGAGCTTCGCCCGTAGGCGGCTGCCCGTTCCTTGACATCGCGGTAAAAGCGCTGCGCATCGGCAAGCGTCTCTTGTCCGGTAAAGACCGCATCGGCGGATTTGGCTGCCAATGTCTTTCCGCTTTCCGACGAGCCTGCCTGGAAAATGACCGGCTGGCCCTGTCGGGAGCGGGCGATGTTCAACGGCCCTTGCACCGCGAAAAACTCCCCCTGATGGTCGAGCCGATGCATCTTCGCCGGGTCGAAAAACACCCCGGACTGCTTATCCCGGACGAAGGCGTCGTCCTCCCACGAATCCCACAGCCCTTTTGCCACGGTCAAATATTCTTCGGCAATCCGGTAACGCAGCTCGTGGTCAGGATGCTGCTTGTTGCCGTAATTTTTCGCCGAGCCTTCCAGCGGCGAGGTGACGACGTTCCAGCCTGCCCTCCCGCCGCTGATCTGGTCGAGGGAGGCGAGCTGCCTCGCTACCGTAAACGGCTCGCTGTACGAAGTCGACACCGTCCCGACCAGGCCGATTTTGCTGGTGACGCCGCCCAAGGCCGACAAAATCGTCAGCGGCTCGAAGCGGTTCAAAAAGTGCGGGAGCGATTTTTCATTGATGTACAGCCCGTCCGCGACGAAGACGAGATCAAACTTCCCGGCCTCCGCCTTTTGCGCCTGCTGCGTGTAAAACGCAAAGCTAACACTGGCGTCCGGCTGCGCATCCGGGTGTCGCCATGCGCCCATATGCCCGCCGATTCCGTGAATCATGGCTCCGAGCCTCAGTTGCCTTTTCTTTGCCATCTTATCTCCTCCTCGATCCCAAACGGCTTGCCGCCAACGCCCGCAACCGTCAGTTTTGGAACGCACAAAAAGGCCCCTGTACAAGCACAGGAGCCTTTGGTTGACCAATCGGCAGGAATGGGTTTTCTTCCTCCAGATTATTACTATTATTCCGATGTGTCAATAAGGTTTTGCGAAAATCAGCCCGGCCCGGCTGGCAAAACCCGCGTCCGCGCACCAGATTCGGCAGGGTTCATTTCACCGCCATGCATCCGCTCCAAAAAAACCGGCCTCATGCGGTTGGCAGCGTAGAAACGTCAGCCAGCCGGCCCTTTGTCGCCTTCAGCAGCCCGTCAACCGCAAGCTCGATCTGCACGCCGATGTTCCCTCCGCTGACGATGATCCGCTCCATTTGCTCCGCGCGGCTGTCAATGACGGTCGGGAACAGCTTTTTCATCCCCACCGGAGAACAGCCGCCCCGCACATATCCCGTTACGGCGGTAATGTCTTTCACAGCGATCATCTCGATCTTTTTCTCCCCGACCACTTTCGCCGCTTTTTTCAAATCCAGCTCCGCCTCCACCGGGATGACGAAGACGTAGTACGCCCGGCTCGTGCCTTGCGAAACGAGCGTCTTGTAGACGACTCCAGCTTCCCGGCCGATTTTTTGCGCCACCGAGACGCCGTCAATTTTCCCGTCGTCGGTCCGGTACGTCAGCATAGTGTAGTCGATTTTTTCCTTGTCCAAAATCCGCATCGCATTCGTTTTGGCTTGCTTCATCATTTTCCACTCCATTCCGTTCCCCGAAAGAAAGTAACTGCGCTTATTCTTCATCCTCTTTTCGTACAGATGGCCGTTTGGCGATAGCCACGAATTGACCGACAGCTTCGCCATCCCGATTCAGGCAGGCATGCAACAGCAACAAACGTTCCCCTAAAGACAACTACCCTTAGTTTGCCAATGCTTGCAGAACGATGTCAATAGCTACATTTTTGCGAGAAGAGCCTGACGACGAATTGTCAAGACAAGTGCGACAGAGCTTCCATGAATGATTCGTAAGCGGTCTTCCAGCCCAGACATTTTCTTG
>NZ_JBYTBG010000019.1:0-83761 GCF_058788915.1 Brevibacillus sp. FW301-21C12A | reverse complement strand
TAAAAGTGGCATTTCCCACTTTACGTACCATTAAACTTCATTTTTTAAACGAAAACCTAATTTTGCAAAAGGCTCAAGCAAAAAACATACGGTTTGTCGGGCGGGGAGCAACAACGGGTGGCAATTGCGAGGATATTGTTAAAGCCATGCGACCTCATCCTTGCCGACGAACCGACAGGATCATTGGACGTCGACAACCGCAATGAAATTGTGAAGCTTCTGAAGGAACTGAATCATAAAGGCAAAACGATTATTATCGTCACTCATGATGAGTACGTTGCGGGAGAATGTGGCAGAGTGATTTCACTGTCGTGAAGAAGAGGTTGCCCGAATATCCCGTTTTGTGAAAACATGAAAGAAATGTCCCACGAAGCCCGATGAGCAGTGTGGCAAAACGTATTAGTAGTGGCACAAAAAGCGACAATTGCAATATACTGACTTAGGAAGAAATAAAGACCTCGTAACAAATCCGCTATAAACCAAAGCGACATCCGTGCAGCAACCGGGTAAAAGCTTTGGTTTTTGTCTATCCATGAGTTTTTTTACACAAATTGCCAACACATTCCCTATAAAAAGTATATCATTCCGACACTTTACGGGCCTTTTAATAGCATATAACTATCAATATATAGCAAATATTTTATTCTAAAGATAAAAGTGATACACTATATAACAGGTTGTAATTATTCCAGAAAAGGTGTGTACTAGGTAGCACCCTGACTTGCAACGGGGCCAGATCAGGAGCCGCCTGCATCTTTTCTCCAAATACCAGCGAGTTAGGACGGTAAACATGAGTAACAGACAAATGCAAACAGACGTTATCTTAATTGGTGCCGGCATCATGAGTGCGACTCTAGGGTCACTGCTGAAAGAATTAGTACCAGACTGGAAAATTACAGTATTCGAAAAGCTCTCCAGAGCGGGAGAGGAAAGCTCTAATGAATGGAACAATGCCGGAACGGGGCATGCTGCACTCTGTGAGCTGAACTACACAACAGAAAAGAAAGACGGAACGATCGACATCAGCAAGGCAATCAAGATCAACGAGCAGTTCCAGGTTTCCATGCAGTTTTGGTCTTATCTCGTAAAAAGCAAGCTGATTAGCAATCCGCAAGATTTTATCATGCCGTTGCCTCATATGAGCTTGGTGCAAGGGGAGAAAAATGTCTCTTTCTTGAGGAAACGTTTCGAAGCGATGTCCAAGAATCCTCTGTTCCAGGGCATGGAGTTTTCGGATGACCCGGAAAAACTGAAGGAATGGATTCCGCTCGTGATGGAGGGTCGTTCCTCGGATGAGCCGATCGCAGCCACAAAGATCGACTCCGGAACGGATGTGAACTTTGGGGCGTTGACGCGGATGTTGTTTGACCACCTGAAGACGAAAAACGTGGAAGTAAACTATGAGCATAGTGTTGATGATATTAAACGTACCAGCGACGGCTCTTGGGAATTGAAAGTGAAAAATCTCAAGAACGGCATCGTCCAACGCCATAAGGCGAAGTTCGTCTTTATCGGCGGCGGTGGCGGAAGCCTGCATTTGCTGCAAAAATCCGGTATTCCGGAAGGGAAGCGCATTGGCGGATTCCCGGTAAGTGGTATCTTTATGGTCTGTAAAAACCAGGATATCGTGGAGCAGCATCATGCAAAAGTTTACGGAAAAGCCAAGGTTGGCGCTCCGCCAATGTCTGTTCCGCATCTGGACACACGTTACATCGACGGCAAGAAGTCGTTGCTGTTCGGGCCTTTTGCCGGGTTCTCGCCGAAGTTCCTGAAAACCGGCTCCATGTTCGATTTGATTACTTCTGTCAAACCGAACAACGTGCTGACAATGCTGGCAGCAGGCGCGAAAGAAATGTCGTTGACGAAGTACCTGATCCAGCAAGTCATGCTGTCCAAAGAGCAGCGCATGGAAGAGCTGCGCGAGTTTATCCCGAACGCGAAGAGCGAGGATTGGGATTTGGTCGTGGCCGGCCAGCGCGTGCAGGTTATCAAAGACACCGAGGCAGGCGGAAAAGGAACACTGCAGTTCGGTACCGAAGTCATTACGGCGTCGGACGGCTCGATTGCAGCGTTGCTGGGTGCTTCTCCGGGAGCTTCCACTGCCGTGTCCGTCATGCTTGAGGTCATTAAAAAATGCTTCCCGCAGCATATTAACGAGTGGGAAGTCAAAATCAAAGAAATGATTCCTTCTTATGGCGTGTCATTGATGGACAATCCAGAGTTGTTGCATGAAATTCACTCTTACACAGCACAGGTGCTGGGGCTGGACAGAAAAGTAGCTGTCGCCCGGTAGCCAGCCAGTAATCAATATACGAGCGAAGCGGCCTTTTCCCTGCGATTTGTAGGGGGAAGGCCGTTTTTTTCAGCTTGTCTTTGGCGCCGATTACGAAAAGCGGCAGATCAGCCTCGAAGAATTTTTGCAAAGATAGCATGGCGTGCAGTCAAAAACGCAGGGGGAGAGGAGGCGTTACATGGTAACAGATCAAGACTTAACCATCCATGAACTAAAATCGTTTCTGCAAAGCGGCGAAAGACACTTCAGAAGAGTTTGCGTGGAGACGGGAGCCTTGAGAAACGCTGACTTGCAAAACGCGTGTTTTTCGGGGCAATGCCGTATGTGGCGTAGACATGCACGGCGCCAATATCCAAGGGGTGGAGTCATGGGGGACAATATTTTTCTTTTGACCAACGGCAGTGATGAAACAAGCGTCCACCAGAAGCAACTGACAGAAAGCCCGTTGTGGAAAACGATTCCGGCCGTCCAGCAAGGCCGCGTCTACACGCTGGACAGCAAATTCAACTTCGACGACCCGATTACGTTGGACATGCTGCTCGATGAAATCGTTCAGATCATGGCCGGGGCGGGGAAGGCTGACAAGAAATAAAGCAAACGACAACCGAAGAAGCTGCTCATGCCACGGGGACGGATCGACGCCCGGTTGTGCGAGCGGCTTTTTTGTGTGGAACAGATCGCCCGGCAAATCGAAAGGGGATTGGCATGACGAAAACAATCGTTGAAAAGCTGCGTTTGCACACGTACAAAAAAGCAGCGGTTTTGCATCAGCCGGAGGGCGCAGACTACTTGGCGTCGCAGTCCCTTTTTCTGTGATAGATAAGCCCCTGGTATTTTTCATAAAAAGGAGACAGGCACTTGCGGCCAACGAAGCTCATCCCTGCTTTGCCTGCTTTATTGCGACACGTCTGAAGCGATTCGGAAGATTGCCGTCCCAAAGCAGCTATCCTGTGCTACAATTATGAAAATGATTATCAATATCGCGTTCGCATAAACATCATTGTTGAAAAGTGCAGGAGGTGGCTGTGCATGTTCAGTAATGAGCGGAACCATAGCGAAGCAGGAAGCACGGATGCGCCGCACATGTCGTTGGATGAAGTGCGTGAGTACATAGCCAGCCGTTTTGCGGAGCAGATGTCGATCCAGAGCTTGGCGCAGTTGGCGGGGCTTAGTCCCAATTATTTTGGTGAGGCGTTCAAAAAAGCGTACGGACAGAGCGTGATGGACTATTTGACGGAGCTGCGCATCGGCCACGCCAAGCAGCTTTTGCGCGATTCCGATTTGTATATGCGCGAAATCGCGCGCAAGGTCGGCTACCACGATGAGTTTTACTTCAGCAGAAAGTTTAAAAAAGTAGTCGGGGTTTCGCCTTCTGCATACAGCAGGGACACGAGAAAGCGGGTAGTCGTCACTTCGGCGGCTGCCATCGGCAATCTGCTCGTGCTGGGGGTCGTTCCGGTTGCCGCACCGCTTGATCCGAAGTGGAGCCCGTATTACCACTACTACTATCAAGAGCAGATCAAGGTCCATCTGAGCTCGCCAGAAGCCGACCTGGACGAAGAAAGTCTCCGGAAGCTGATGTCGGCCAAGCCGGACATGCTAATTTTGCACCATGAACACGATCCGATGGTTCGAAAGCAACTGCTCAGCTCCGGGATCGAATGCGTCGAAATCGGAGCGGCGGATTGGCGGGAGCAACTTCGGCAAACGGCCGAAGTCGTAGACAGGCAATCCGTGTGTGAACAATGGATAGCAGACTATGAGACGAGGGCGGCGGAGGCGAGGGAGAGCGTGAGCCAGGCAGTCGGGGCGGATGTATTCATCACGCTTCGCATATCGGGCGAGCAAATCTACCTCTACAGCAACAGAGGGATTCGCGACATGCTTTACGGGGACCTGGCGCTTGCGACGATCCCGGAGCTAAAGCAGTTGTCCAACAAAGAGATTACGCTCGACCAGTTGGCGCAGTTCAATCCTGACAGGCTGCTGCTGTTGATTTGTCCGAACGCAAGCACCAGAAGGTACTGGCTGTCCTTGCAGTACCACACGCAATGGCGGGGGCTGAATGCGGTCAAGAACGGGCAGATGTACGTCATTCCTTCCAACCCGTGGTTCGAATATTCCGCTCTGGCAATGAACCGGATGATGGAAGAGGCTACCTTGATGCTAACAGGGAAAAATCCAGCCCCTTCACCTGTTCCAGTCCATGGAGTCACGTAGCGGATTGCTTTATAATTCCTTCATGTGAGAATCGTTATCACTTGGAGGGGGAGCTTTTTTGATGATAAACGCGGGAAACAAAGGGCGGGGACGCATTCGCAAACCGTTGGCCCTGCTGTCAGCCTTGTTGCTTGTATCCGGACTGCTGGCTGCATGCGGGACGAATGCGGATGCACCCGAGGCGCAGGCGAGCAAACAGGAGACAGCGGCACAGAACAATGCGGCAGACGCGGAAAAGAGCAAGGCTGAGCAGGCGAGCATCTACCCGCTGACGGTCAAAGACGAGCTTGGGCATGAGGTGACGATTCCAGCGAAGCCGACCAAAGTTTTTGCTCCGGTCATGGAGGATTCTTTGCTCACGCTGGGTATCAAGCCTGTACGGCAATGGTCGAACGGCGTAAGCCCGCAGGAATATTTGCAAGATCAGCTCGGCAGCGTGCCGCAGATCAGTTTTGCGGGCGGACAGCCTTCTTTTGAAGCGATTTTGGAATCGCAGCCGGACCTGATTATTTTGCACAATGCGTATGCAGTGGAGAACGGCGTGTACGAGCAATATGCCAAAATCGCGCCTACGTATGTGTTCAAGAGTGCATCCACCGATTTGAACAGCTCGATTCGCGAACTGGGCAAATTGCTGGGGGAGGAAGACAGGGCAGCGCAAGCGATCAAAGACTACGCCGACAAGGTCACAAAAGCAAAAGCCAAGCTGGAAGGAATCACAAAAGGGAAAAAAGCTGCAATCATCCGCTTTAATGCCAAAGGCATGTTTTTCATGAATAGCGACTATTTCAGCGGCTATGTGCTCGCGCATGAGCTGGGCTTCGAGCCAAGCAGCCTGGTGAAAGGCGGCGCTTTTGAAGTGTCCCTGGAAATTTTGCCTGAGCTGGATGCCGATTATATTTTCCTCGTGAACGACGGCAATCAGGGGGATCGCTTTGTAAAAGAGTTGAAGGAAAGCGAAGTGTGGAAAAACGTTCCGGCAGTGAAAAACGGTCGCGTCTTCGAGACGTCCAATGATTACTGGCTGAGTGGCGGATTTATTGCCCAAAGCAAAGTGATGGACGATGTAGTGAGGTTCCTTCAGCCATGAACAAAATGACAGAAAGACCTCATATTGCAGAGCGTTGCTTTGAGTACGAGATGACGTCGAGCAGGCAACTCGACTACCGGATTTTGATTGCCACGCCAAAAGACGAGCCGCCGCCGAGCGGTTACGCAGTCGTCTACGCGTTGGACGGAGATGCGCTGTTTCAGACGCTCGCAGAGGCGGTCAAGCTGCAGACGCGCAAGCCGAAGGGCTTCGACCCGATCTTGGTGATTGGCATTGGCTATCCGTCCAGGGAGCCGTTTGACATGGAGCGGCGTTGCCGCGACTTTACGATGCAGGCCAGCGAAGGAGGGCTTCCGAAACGGCCTGACGGTTCACCGTGGCCGCCGCATGGCGAAGCAGACGACTTCCTCGATTTTCTGGAAACAGAATTGATGCCAGCTATCGCCAAGGAGTGGCCGATTGATCCGGCCAGACAGGCGATTGTCGGACATTCCCTCGGTGGACTGTTTACGCTGCACGCCTTGTTCACCAGACCGCATCTGTTTACGCATTATGCGGCGGGCAGCCCTTCCGTCTGGTGGGCCGACAACGAGGTGCTCAAGGAAATGGAGCAGTTCAAAGCGGGCTGGCAGCGCGAGGAACAGCGTCATCTGCTGCTGACGATCGGGGCAGATGAGCTGGAGGATATGCTCGAAGGCGCGGAAGAGGTCGCCCGGGGGTTGAGTCCGCTCAAAGAGCAGGGGCTTCGTCTGGAATGGATCAAGTTCGCCAGAGAAGATCATGTGACGGTGTTGCCCGCCATGCTCAGCCGCCTGCCGCGGTTTTTGTGGTCCGGAAAAGAAAACACATAACGCGAATCAGTAGTTCGGCTGTCAGCAGAAAATGACAGCCGAACCTTTTTTTATTGCATGACAGCAACCGTCTATGATAATTTTTGTAAAGTCTATCGTACAGACGAATCATCCAGGTGGGCGTGCGTCGGGAGCCAACGCGCGTCCATGACCATCGAACGAGGTGCAGCATGTCGGCATACTTGATCCCGATTCAAACCGCATTTATCGCTTTTTTCCTGCTCGAATTTGTGCTTGTAATCCCGTGGCTGATCTACAGCTACCGAAGTACGGCTATGTGAGCCTGTGGGCTTCTGTCGTGGCCTACTCGTTTATGTACTATATGTTGTCCGCGTTGTTTCTTGTGCTTTTGCCGCTCCCGGAGACGCGGGATACGTGCGCGCACCAGTCAGCGGATACGGTGTACTATTCGCTTGTGCCCTTTTCCTTTGTCAGCGATACGCTTGCGGCCAGCTCAATCGTCTGGTCCAATCCGACCACGTACATGCAGGTTTTTCAGCAGAGCGCCTTTTGGCAAGCAACCTTCAACTTTCTCCTGCTGCTCCCTTTTGGCGTCTACTTGCGCTATTTTTGGCAAGAAAAACGGCACTGGAAGCGAGCGCTTGCTTTCGGCTTTGCCCTGTCCCTGTTTTACGAGGTCACGCAGGTCACCGGAATTTACGGCATCTACAATTGCCCGTATCGCATTTTTGACGTAGACGACTTGATGCTGAACAGCAGCGGAGCGCTGTTTGGCTACTGGATTGGCCCGATTATCCTCGCCCTGTTTCCATCGAAAAAAACGCTGCTGGCGAAAACGGCCAAAATCCGGCAAAGCGAGCGGGTTCCGCCACTGTCGCAGTTGCTGGCAGTGTGGGTCGATTATTTTGCGATTCAGGCAGTCTTGTTTGTCACGATTGGCTTTTTTACGGCAAATGAACTGATTGAGATGCTCTGCACCACTGTGGGCTTTTTGCTTGTCTACTTTGCGCTTCCAGTCCTGTGGGGCGGCAAAACGATAGGGACGAACCTGCTGCGCTTCAAGCTTGCCGATCCGCAGGGAGAGACGCCTTCGCGGAAAGCTTTGCTCTTCTGCGCATTTTCGCTATCGGTGAACAAGCCCGGCTTGATAAATGGGGAGCGGTCAGGCATACTCTCACATAAAAAGGTTGGGCAGTTGAGGAGGTGAAGCCGAGATGTCTGCAAAAAAGGTGTTAATCATTGACGACGAAGAAGATATTTTGAGGCTCATTAAAACGGTACTGCAAAAAGAAGGCATCGAACACGTCTATACGTCTGCGACGGCCAAAGACGGCCTCGCTCAATTTCAGGAAAAGAAGCCGGATCTCGTGCTGCTGGACATCATGCTGCCCGATGGGGAAGGCTATGACGTATGCAAACAAATGAGAAGCATCTCGAAGGTGCCGATTTTGTTCATTTCGGCGAAAACGGAGGAAATTGACAAAATTCTCGGCTTTGCCATCGGCGGTGACGACTATATTACAAAGCCGTTCAGCCCGAAAGAGCTTGCCTACCGCGTCAAGGCGCAGTTGAGGCGAGCAGACTATGCCGCAGCAGAGTCTGTGGAGGAAGCAGACCCTGTGCTAAAGGCAGGCCCCATCGAGTTGAATCCGCAAAAAGCAGAGCTGTTAAAGAACGGCGTTGCCATTGAGTTAAAGCCGAAAGAGCTTGGGCTGATGAAGGTGTTTCTGGAAAACGTCAACAAAGTGATTAGCAAGGAAAAGCTGTATGACACGGTCTGGGGCGAGGATTTTATCGGAATCGACAACACCGTCATGGTGCACATTCGCAGGCTGCGGGAAAAAATCGAGGACCAGCCGAAGTATTTGATTACGATGAAAGGCTTGGGGTACATTCACGCTGACACCAGAAGGAAAAGATGCGCTGCAAAAAAAGAACGCGTGGATTCAGATTCTCGATGAAAACGGCAACGAAGTGTGGGGCTATCGGGTGCCCGCAGGCGTGATGAAGCATTATACGCCAGCAGACATGATTCAAATGTACAAGTACCAGGAAGTGAATGGCGATACGACCGTGTTCGTAGGGGAAAAGGCGAGCGCAGACAGGCGCTACAGCTACTTCATCGGAATGGAAAACCCGAATCTCAGTCGGTACGTGATTTTTTACGACAACCAGGTCATCCTGCACTCGGAAATGCTGCGCGACCCGGACTATCATTTTACGCTGGACGAAATCAGGGAGTATGCAGCGATTATCGAGAAAAAGTCAGTGTACATCAAAGAGGTCATCGAAGACCTGAACTTGACGACGCGGCTGAGGAACAAAGAGCTGTCGCTGCAGCGGAAGACGGTCAACATGGTCACGCTCTTGCGCAGCATCGTGATTGACATCCTCAACGACCCGAAGTACGCCAACTGCCACATCGAATTTGCGTTCAGCGAAGAGTACATCCCCGTAGAGGCAGATGAAATCTTGATGTGGCGGGCGATCAACAACCTGATCTACAACGCGCTCGTCCACAACGATGACGGGGTAAAGATTACGGTGAGCGTTGAAAAGAAAGAACGCGTGCGCATTACGATTGCGGACGATGGAAAAGGGATTAAAAAAGAAGAGCTGAACCGGATTTTTGACCGTTACTACCGGGGGACGAACACGGGCGATGCGCATAAAGGCTCCGGGCTGGGCATGGCGATTGCTCACGATATCATCAAGGCGCATCAGGGAGAGATCGTCATCAACAGCGAGGAAGGACGCGGAACTGTAGTAGAGATTACTTTGTAGATAATCATGTAGGGAAGCGGGACACCTGTGCAGGGTGTCTTTTTATGCGGGTTTGTGGGAGGTTTGGACCACAGAAATTTATTTTATCTATCACATATTTTTTATTTTATATAAGTCTGAATATATTGATTTACCAACTGTTTTTCTAGTGAATATAATTGTTATTATCAGAAAAACATATTACAATAAACAAGTGTTTCTGGAGTAAAGCACGCTAAAAGGGGGAGAAGAATAATCTTACCAACTATTAGGAATGCTTTATTAGAAGCACGACATGATGCAGGAGAACGTTTTTTTATCAAGTAAAAATGATCGCCTGCTCATGATGTGTACGATTAGGTAGTACTCTACAGCTTTTTCGCAAATACAGCTAGCCAAAGCAGAGAGGAAGAAGAACCGAAGTGGAAAAGAAAGAGTTAAAAAGGGGTCTGGAAACGCGCCACATTCAAATGATCGCATTGGGCGGTACAATTGGCGTAGGGCTCTTTATGGGTTCGGCAAGCACGATTCAATGGACGGGTCCATCCGTAATGCTTGCTTATGCAATTGTAGGAATTTTTATATTTTTTATCATGCGCGCCATGGGGGAAATGCTGTATGTAGAGCCGAGCACCGGGTCGTTCGCGACGTTTGGCTACAAGTACATTCATCCCTTGGCTGGTTACTTGACGGCCTGGAGCAACTGGTTCCAGTGGGTCGTCGTGGGGATGGCGGAGATTATCGCCGTCGGGACGTACATGAAGTACTGGTTCCCGGATTTGCCGGCCTGGATTCCCGGGATTATTGCCATGCTGATTCTCGGGGCAGCGAACTTGTTCTCCGTTAAATCGTTTGGTGAATTTGAGTTTTGGTTCGCTATGATTAAAATTGTTACGATCGTCTTGATGATTATCGCCGGATTTGGCCTGATTTTCTTCGGAATCGGCAACGGCGGCAACGCAATCGGATTGTCGAACCTGTGGGAACACGGCGGCTTTTTTGCTGGCGGCTGGACAGGCTTTTTCTTCGCTTTATCATTGGTAATCGGGGCTTATCAAGGGGTCGAGCTGATCGGGATTACGGCTGGTGAGGCAAAAGATCCAAAGAAAACGTTGACGAGCGCGATCCAAAGCATCATCTGGCGTATTCTCATTTTCTACATCGGTGCAATCTTTGTTATTGTAACCGTTTACCCATGGGATCAACTGCAGTCGATTGGCAGCCCGTTCGTGGCGACGTTTGCGAAAATCGGGATTACGGCAGCGGCTGGACTGATTAACTTTGTCGTTATCACCGCAGCGATGTCCGGCTGTAATAGTGGTATTTACAGTGCGGGTCGCATGCTTTATACGCTCGGTATGAACGGACAGGCTCCGAAAATTTTCACCAAGCTGTCCCATAACGGCGTGCCGCTTCTGGGAACGATCGGCGTGCTGATCGGCTTGGGCGTCGGCGTGATTTTGAGCTATATCGCGCCGGAAAATCTGTTTGTGTATGTGTACAGCGCAAGCGTGCTGCCTGGAATGGTTCCGTGGTTCGTCATTCTAATCAGCCAAATCCGCTTCCGCAAGCAAAGAGCGGCAGAGCTGCGCGATCATCCGTTCAAAATGCCGCTTGCTCCACTGACCAACTACGTCACGATTGCCTTTTTGCTGATGGTACTGGTCGGAATGTGGATTAACGATGAAACACGCATCTCGCTGATTGCCGGGATTGTGTTCCTGGGCATCATGACGATCAGCTTTTACGCTTTTGGCATTGGCAAGGCGGTTCCGCTCGATGAGCAGGACGGGAACGCCAAGCGGTAATAATCGTTTGGGCAACAGATAGGGACATTGGCGACGATGTCCCTATTTTTTTGTGCAGATAAAAATTATCCAGTATCAGGGCAACTAACCTTCGAGGTTCGCCAATGGCTTGGCGCAGCCAAGTTTTCTAATCTGTGCGGGAAAAAGAGGCGGTGCAGTTGCAGGGTTGAAATTTAAGTTCGAGAATCTTAAAATAAAGATATTATTTGGTGAGAAGCTACGTGTGTCACTGGAAGAAAAATGCGAAACAGTAAGGGGGCTTTTTGCGTGGAAATAGGGGTAAGCACCTTTGTCGAAACGACGCCGGACCCACAAACCGGCGAGGTTATCAGCCATGCGCAGCGTTTGCGGGAAGTGGTCGAGGAAATTGTGCTGGCGGATCAGGTAGGGCTTGATGTGTTTGGCGTTGGCGAGCATCACCGGAAAGACTTTGCTGCGTCTTCTCCCGCGATGGTGCTTGCGGCGGCTGCGCCACAGACCAAGCGGATTCGACTGACGAGCGCGGTGACGGTGCTGTCTTCGGCTGACCCGGTTCGTGTATTCCAGGACTTTGCGACACTCGATGCGCTCTCGAACGGACGCGCAGAAATCATGGCCGGGAGAGGGTCTTTTATCGAATCATTTCCTTTGTTCGGCTATGATTTGAACGATTACGATGAGTTGTTCGAAGAAAAGCTGGAGCTGCTGCTGAAAATCCGCGCGTCGGAAAAGGTGACCTGGAGCGGCAAGCATCGGCCTGCCATCCAAAATCTCGGGATTTATCCGCGGCCTGTCCAGGACCCGCTGCCCGTCTGGATCGGCAGTGGCGGCAACACGCAATCGGTCATTCGGGCCGGACTGCTGGGGCTTCCGCTCGTTCTCGCCATCATTGGCGGCCGCCCAGTGCAGTTTGCGCCGCTGGTCGAGCTGTACAGGCGCGCAGCGATCAAAGGCGGTCACGATCCGCGCAAGCTGCGGGTGGCTTCCCACTCGCACGGCTTCATCGATTGGGATACGGAGACGGCAGCCGACAAGTTTTTCCCGTCTACCCAGCAAGTCATGAACGTCCTGGGACGGGAGCGCGGCTGGGGGCACTACGACCGCTCGAGCTTTGACGCGGCCAGAAGCTTTGAAGGCGCGCTGTACGTAGGCGACCCGGAAACCGTAGCGGCGAAGATCATTCACCTGCGCAAACAGGTCGGGATCACCCGGTTCATGCTGCACGTTCCTGTAGGCACGATGCCGCACGATCAGGTCATGCAGGCGATTCGGCTCTTGGGCACCGAGGTGGCGCCGCGCGTGCGCGAAGAAGTGGCAAAGTGGGAAGCGGCAGAGTGAACCAGCCGTCGGCAGCGTGGTCTGCTCTGTCTGGGGAGTCCTCGTAACGAGCAAAAAGGCAGATTGTATGAGGTGGAAGCAGTCAGATGCTCCACCTTTTTTTATTTGGATAGTACGAGACGTAACGTACGCCAGGAACGTCTACCTTGTAACCAATCATTAAAGCAAATAAGGTGGGCTTCCTATGAAAAAAGTGGTCGTCACGTGCTTTTGCATGCTTTTCGCAGCTTTTGTCAGCGGCTGCGCCCCGGAGGAAACTGTACAGGAGAACGCCTTGCCAGCGCCGAAAGAAGCTCCGGCCGCGGCTGATGCCGGTGCTGCGTTGAATCAGACGATAGACATCTCCGCAAACCAGAACAAAATCGCCAGCTATATGGTGGAGGAATGCAAAAAGGCGTTCTCGCCCTACTATGAGCTGCTGGCGTTTACTTTGTCCGACTACGAGGAAAAAACCGTCGATGGAAAAGTGGAAGCCATTTTCGGGTATCAGGTGAAATATAAAAACTTCGAGAAAGACCCGGACACCGTAGACTACATCAAGGCGGCAAAAGCCAAAGGCGACCCGCGATATCAGCAGTTGCACGACGAGTATTTGCAGCCCAAAGAAATGAACTTTCATTTGAAGGCGGTAATCGAACATAACGGCTCTGTCACGCTTTACACCAATGTAAAACCATAAGGGATACAGTGGGAAAAAGTCGTCATGTCTGACTTTGTACTGAAAAAATAGGCGAATAGGCACGTTTTCCAGAATCGGATGAATTAACGGTTTCAAAGAACTGGAAAGTAGGGTATATTCCTAGGTGGGCAATAATACCTATTTCATTAGTTGGATCACCCATTACAAGCATTCGGGGAGGCAGCATTTTGAAGACGACGTTATTTGCGCAGGAGACTCCTTTACATAAAGTCTTTTCCGATGATTACTTGTTTACGATTCCTTCCGTTCAGCGTCCGTACTCATGGACGACCAACGAAGCGGGAGAACTGCTGGATGATTTGCTCGACTTTATCGAACATTACGGGATTACGGAAAAAAATATTGGCGATGTAGAGGAGCCTTATTTTCTCGGCAGCATTGTGCTGGTCAAGAAAGACGGCCCTCATGCAGAAGTGTTGGACGGCCAGCAGCGGCTTACGACATTGACGATTTTGCTTGCGGTATTGCGGGATTATTTGGGCGACGACTACGCTGCCGAGATTGATGACATGATCGTGCAAAGAGGGAGCAAGATTCGAAACATTGCCGATACGTACCGTCTCTGTCTGCGCAATCGCGACAGCGACTTTTTCAAAGTGAGCATTCAGGAGCGGGGTGCTACGCAAAAGCTGAATGCAGATACGCCCGTGAAAACGGACAGTCAAAAGGCGATTCGGGACAACGCCCTGTACTTTTTGGAGCGGCTCAACGAATTGGATCCGCACACGGTCAAGACGCTGCCTGGCGTGATCGCAACGCTTTGCTATATTGTCGTGGTGTCGACTCCCAATTTTGATTCGGCTTTCCGCATTTTTACCGTGCTGAATGATCGCGGGCTGGATCTGATGACGAGCGATATTTTCAAAGCGCAGGTCATTGGCGATATCCCGAAACATGAGCAGGACCACTACACAAGCAAGTGGGAAGACGTCGAGGTTTCTCTCGGCAGGGACCGTTTCAACAAGCTGTTCGATCACATGAGGATGATTATCCAGAAGCGAAAAGGCAGCGCGAATTACAAAGACGAGTACAACGAGATTTTTTCCACGATCAGCGGCAGCCGGTTTATTGATGAATACTTGATCCCGTATGGGGAGATTTATTTAAAGCTGGTAAACTACAATTCATTTTTCAGCCAGCAGCCACAGCTTATCAAGATTTTGAGCTTGTTGAACCGGATTGACAACAACGACTGGATTCCGCCTGCCATGTACTACATGCGTCATCACAACCAAAAGGTAGAAGATTTTCTCTACCGCCTGGAGGTGCTGGCTGGTACGAGCATGATTTTGCGGAAAAACTTCAACTGGCGCATGTCGCGGTACTCGCAAATTTTGCGAGAGATGGATAAAGGCGTCGACATGTTTTCCGACGAGTCGGCTCTTGAGGTGACGGAAGAGGATAAGCAGGAAGTCATTCGCATGCTGAACGGAGATGTGTACACGGATCTCAAGGATACGGCCAAGCGCTATTTGCTTTTGCGCCTGGACTCGCTTTTGACGGCAGGGCAGCCTTACTACGACTATTCGGTTATTACCGTCGAGCACGTCTTGCCGCAAACGCCCAAACCGAACAGCGACTGGTTGCAGCATTTCCCCAATCCTTCCGAGTACGTTCATAAACTGGGCAATCTCGTGTTGCTGACACGGGCCAAAAATGCGCAGGCCAAAAACTATGATTTTCAAAAGAAGAAAGCCTCCTATTTTCAAACGAGCAACGGGATCAGCTCATTTGCGCTCACGACTCAAGTGATTCAGGAGAAAGAGTGGACGCCGGATGTTTTGAAAAAGAGACAAAAGAAGCTGATCGACTTGCTCAAAAACGCCTGGAACCTGCACGCGAAAAGCACGACGACCAGTCCCTGAACAACTGGATGCCTTCGATAAGTTCGAAGGTGTCTTTTTCTTTAAGATTGAAAAGGGGAAGTCACAAGTTTGTTAAATCCTCCCTTTTGTTTTGATGAGTGGTAGTCATGAACTACAGACAGACCTTGAAACTTCTGAACATTCGGGATAATCTTGAGGGAAAGGATTGATTCGTAAAGCGGAGGGTGGTTGATGCATGTTCGAGGAAAGCGTTTCGTTGCGGATGTGGAAACGTTTTGTTCAAGAAGGTGTAATTGACTCAGCACGAATCAACAAACGGATTACAGAGTCGTGGCATCGCTGCAAAAGAAATCGGGTAAATCCGTACGCAGGAACGGGACAGGTTGTGTTGGCAGGAGACGCTTTGAAAAGGCAGCAGGAGAGCAGCCGGCTTTTGCTGGAGCTTGCCTTGCCGCAGATCGACCGACTGTCGCCTTTTATTCACGATGTGGGAATGATTGCGCTCGTGATTGATCCCGAGGGCTATGTGTTGAGCATGCGCGGCGAAAAACGGGCACTTTTGGATGCGAACGCGATCAATTTCGTCGAGGGCGTGCGCTGGACGGAGGAAGAGGTAGGGACCAATGCCATCGGAACGGCGCTCATGGCAAAGGAAGCGATCATGGTCAACGGGACGGAGCATTATTCTGTTGCCTCTCATCGCTGGAGCTGTTTTGCCGCGCCGATTCGCGACGAAGCAGGCGGCCTGCTCGGGGTCATTGACGTATCCAGCCCGCTGGAGCGCAGCCATCCCCAGACGATGGCGACCGTTATGACATTGGCGTACTCCATCGAGCAGGCGTGGATGAAGCAGCGGCAGCAGGACGAGCTGGAATTGCTGCAGCGCTCCGTGCTTTTGGCGGACGAACCGGAACGGCATCTGATCGTCTACAACCAGGAAGAGCGGGTGGTGTACGCGAGTGCGGGCATACGCAAACAAATTGCTGGCTGGTCAGGACGGACGCGGCGCGAGCTGGCCGAATACGGGCTGATGGAGGTCAGGCAAGCCCCGGTGTTCTCCGGGCGCCATAACGGCTTGATCGGCTGGATTGTCGAGCTGACTCCCAGCAGCACGCGGGCTCCGCGCATTTTTCTCAGCGGCAGCCCCGCGTTTCAGTTCAAAGGCGAGAAGGGAACAAGCGCGGCTTTTGCCCGTGTGCTGCGGGAGCTGGAGCGAATTGCGCCAACGGACGGCAATGTCGTGATTTACGGCGAGAGCGGCACGGGAAAAGAGCTGGCGGCGCAAGCGATTCACGACAACAGCCCGCGCCGGGAAGGGCCGTTTGTCGCGGTCAACTGCGGGGCGATCCCGCGCGAGCTGATGGAAAGCGAGCTGTTTGGCTATGTCGAGGGAGCCTTCACGGGGGCGCGCCGCCGCGGGTACAAGGGCAAGCTGGCGCAGGCCAACGGGGGAACGCTGTTTCTCGACGAGATCGGGGAAATTCCGGCGGCGATGCAGGTAGCTTTGCTGCGAGTCCTCCAGGAGCGAAAAGTCACGCCGATCGGGAGTGCGGAAGAACAATCGCTGGATATTCGCGTCATCGCGGCTACGCACCGCAATTTGCGCCAGCAGGTGAGCGAAGGCACGTTTCGCGAGGACTTGTACTATCGGCTGCACGTGCTGCCCGTCTCGCTGCCGCCGCTTCGTTCGCGCAAGGAGGACATTCCGCTGCTCATTCGGCATTATTGCCGCAAAAACGGCTACGACGAGCTGGAGTTGCCGGACGTTTTGCAAAAGGAGCTGCTAGCCTACGACTGGCCGGGAAACATTCGCGAGCTGTACAACGTGGTGGAGCGTCTCAGAGTGATTCCCAGAGAAGATTGGAAGCGTTTTCTTGCCGGCTTAACCCGGCCCGATCTGAACCACGATTTTTCCGTCTCCGTGTATCCGGACCAGCCAAGTACAGATTTGCGCCTCGGCGCAGGTCACGCGGCAAACGAGCCAGCTTTTTACGAACCGGACTCCTTGCGCTATCGCGAGAAGCTGGAACGGCAAACGATCGTCCAGGCGCTGGAAAAGAGCGGCGGCAGCGCGTCTGTGGCGGCCGAGCTGCTGGGCATTCCGCGCAGCACTTTTTACCGCAAGCTGAAAAAGTATCGGCTCTGAGCCTCTGACGACGAAAACAACAGGGAGGAACGCACGTATGCAACCGACATGGCGACAAACGACGCTGCAACTGCTCGACACGACCTCCCGGATACATACGGGGGACGTGCTTGTCCCGTTTGGCATCGACGAAGCGTACGCCCGCCTGTGTGCAAAAGATGCGGCAATCGCGCCGCTGGTTCACCTCTGGCGGCACGAAAAGGCAGTGGTGCTCGGCTCGCGGGACGCCAAGCTGCCACAGGCGGCGGAGGCTGTTCGCGAGCTGGAGGCAAAAGGATATCGCACGGCTGTCCGCCAATCGGGGGGCGCGGCCGTTCCGCTCGCTCCGGGCGTGGTCAATCTGTCGCTGGTGATGCCTGTCGGAGCTGCCGACTTGAATCCCGAGCCGTTTTTCGCGCAAATGGTCGAGCTGATTCGCGCAGCGTTGGGCGACGATGGAGAGCGCATGAACAGCGGCGAGGTCGTAGGTTCCTATTGTCCAGGGACGTACGATCTTGCCATCGACGGCTATAAATTTTGCGGGATTGCCCAGCGGCGTTTGACACGCGCCGTTGCTGTGCAGGCGTTCATCAATGCAGAGGGCTGCGGGCGTGCGTACGGTGAGGTCGTCCAGTCCTTTTACGAGACGGCTGCCCAAGGAGCCTGTGTCGAGCAGTATCCGCAGGTGCAGCCTGAACGGATGGCAAGCCTGTCCGAGCTGGGCGTGCCGGGTGGAGCCGAATGGTTGGCCGCGCGAATACGCAAGGTGTTGCACGCACAGGCAGCATCTTCGTTTTCGGTGCTGGATGTCTGTCCGCCATGGCTTGCCCGGGAGGCGGAGAGCGCGCTCCATATGCTGCAAGGAAGACAGCGTCACCTGGTCGGTTCTTAAAGAACCGGCCTTTTTTATTTTCTGCCATCGACCAAGCCGGACAGAGGCAGGTGCGGCCCAGTGAGAATGTGAGAAAAAATGGGACAAAATGGGACGCCCGTCTCAGTTTGTCTCACCTGCGAGGGACATGTCCCGGCAAAACGAGGCGGAAACATGGCGCAAATACGCGTTTTTGTCGGACAGGCCCAGGCTGGCACAAGGATTGCACATAGAAAAGGGCAAGAGCGATCGACCGGTCGTTCCAGACAAGTCACGATGGAGGAGGCGTATCTGATGAAAGTAATCCAGGCGGAAGAACAGGTGCTGTCCCGTGAGCAGGCGAAATGGATGTACCGCAAAATGCTGGAGATCCGCAAATTCGAGGACGCGGTTCACGTGTTGTTCGGACAGGGCAAGCTGCCAGGCTTTGTTCACTTGTATGCGGGAGAAGAGGCGATTGCGGTTGGGCTGGGCGTACATCTGAACCAGCAGGACAGCATTACCAGCACGCACCGTGGTCACGGCCACTGCATTGCCAAAGAGTGCGACTTGAATGGAATGATGGCGGAGATTTACGGCAAGGCGACAGGGCTGTGCAAAGGCAAGGGCGGCTCGATGCACATCGCGGACCTGGACAAAGGGATGCTGGGGGCAAACGGCATCGTCGGAGGCGGATTCCCGCTGGCGTGTGGCTCGGCGTTGACAGCCAAGCTGAAAAAGACCAGTGCGGTCAGCGTATGTTTCTTTGGGGATGGCGCAAACAACCAGGGAACTTTCCACGAAGGCTTGAATCTGGCGGCGATCTGGAAGCTGCCTGTCGTGTTTGTGGCAGAAAACAACGGGTACGGAGAGGCGACGCCGTTTACATACGCCTCGAGCTGCACTCATATCGCCGATCGTGCAAGCGGTTACAATATGCCGGGCGTGCGAGTGGATGGCAAAGACGTACTCGCTGTTTACCGGGCGGCGGAGGAAGCAGTAGCCCGTGCGCGGCGCGGCGAAGGCCCTACCCTGATTGAATGTGTGACTTACCGCAACTACGGGCATTTCGAAGGGGATGCGCAAAAATACAAAAAAGAGAGCGACAAGCAGGAGCACTTGAACGAAAAAGATGCGATTGCGACGTTCCGCAATCATTTGACTGCATCGCAAACGCTCGCTGACGCGGAGCTGACAGAGATCGAGCAGTCGGTGGAAGCGGCGATTCAGGAGGCAATCCGCTTTGCCGAGGAAAGCCCGTATCCGAACGCCGAAGAGCTGCTGACAGACGTGTACGTGTCGTACTAAGAGAGGAGGATGGAGAACATGACGAGAAAAATCAGCTTTTCTGCCGCTGTAAACGAAGCGATGAAGCTGGCGATGAGAGCCGACGAGAACGTGATTTTGCTGGGCGAGGACGTGGCTGGCGGCGCGCAGGTGGACCATTTGCAGGACGATGAAGCGTGGGGCGGCGTGCTTGGCGTGACCAAAGGGCTTGTGCAGGAGTTCGGCCGCGAGCGCGTGCTGGATACGCCGATTACCGAAGCGGGCTACATCGGGGCGGCCATGGCGGCTGCGGCAACAGGGATGAGGCCGATTGCCGAGCTGATGTTCAACGATTTTATCGGAAGCTGCCTTGACATGGTGATGAATCAGGGGGCGAAATTCCGCTACATGTTTGGCGGCAAGGCGCAGGTTCCGATCACGATTCGCACGATGCACGGCGCCGGATTCCGGGCGGCAGCGCAGCACTCGCAGAGCCTGTACGCCATGTTCACGCACATCCCGGGCATCAAGGTAGTCGTGCCGTCCACGCCGTATGAGGCAAAAGGCTTGCTGCTCGCCGCCATCGAGGACAACGACCCGGTCATTTTCTTCGAGGACAAAACGCTGTATAACACCACAGGAGAAGTTCCGGAAGGCTACTACACGATCCCGCTCGGCGTAGCGGACATCAAGCGCGTGGGCAGCGACCTGACGATTGTCGCCATCGGCAAGCAGGTACAGACAGCGCTTGCGGCAGCCGACCAGTTGGCGAAGAAGGGAATCGAGGTCGAGGTAGTCGATCCGCGCACGCTGTCGCCGCTGGATGAGGATACGATTTTGGCTTCCGTCGCGAAGACGAATCGCCTGATCGTGATCGACGAGGCGAACCCGCGCTGCAGCATCGCCACCGATATCGCAGCGCTTGTGGCCGATAAAGGCTTCGACACGTTGGATGCGCCGATCAAACGGATCACAGCGCCGCATACCCCTGTTCCGTTTTCTCCGGTGCTGGAGGATCTGTATCTGCCATCGCCGCAAAAGGTCATTCAGGTCGTGTCGGAAATGATCGGAGACGCTTCGATTACCGCCGTTTCCTGATCGACTGGGCAGCACCCGGCTGTCGGCAACGAGCAATGCCGGGTGCTTTTTCGGCTGAAAACAAGCGCGTAGGCAAGGCAGGAGAGGAGAGAGCAAAATGGCAGAAAATATCATTATGCCCAAGCTGGGAATGGCAATGGTGGAAGGTACGGTTATCGCCTGGAAGAAGCGCGAGGGAGAGGCGGTAAAAAAAGGCGAGGGCATCGTCGACATCAGCTCGGAAAAAATTGAAATGGAAGTAGAGGCCGCTGCAGACGGCGTGCTGTTGAAAATCGAGGTTCCCGAGGGTGGCGTGGTCCCCTACGGCACCGTGCTTGGAGTGATCGGACAGCCAGGGGAACGGGCAGGGACGGCCTCTGTCACCGCGTCGGCAAAAGCGACTGCCGAGTCGGCCGCTGCGCTGGCGGCTTCGGATGAGCAGCGGACAAAAGCAGGAGCGCCAGCGGCAACAACTGCAACTGCCGTACTGGATCGTCCGCGGGATGGGATCAAAATCTCGCCTGTAGCGCGCAAGATGGCAGAAGAAGCGGGCATTGACTACACAAAGCTGACGGGCACAGGGCCGCAGGGCAGAATCACCAAAGAAGACGTGGAGCGCTTCATTCAGGCTGGCGGGGAAAAAGAGACGAATGCGGCGGCACAAGTTGCTGGCGTGCAAACGAGCGTTGCACCTGTCGCGGGCAGCAGCGACCATGCGGCAGCGGCCGTGAACACAGCCGAAAAGCAGCCTGAGCGCATTCTTGTCTCCGGCATGCGCAAAGTCATTGCCGAGCGGATGTACCAGAGCCTGCAGCAAAGCGCCCAACTGACGATCACGATGCAGGCGGACATTACCGAGCTTTTGCAACTGAAGGAAAAGCTCTCGCCAGAAATGGAGCGCCGCTACCAGCTCAAGCTGTCCGTTACCGATTTGATTGCCAGGGCGGTCGTTCTGTCGCTTTTGCGGCACAAGCAGATGAACAGCGCGTATGTGGAAGACCGGATCGAGCTGTACGAAGAGGTTCATCTCGGAATAGCCGTCGCGCTGGAAAAAGGTCTGGTCGTCCCCGTCATTCGCCAGGCCGAGCAGAAGACGCTTGCCGAGCTGTCCAGCCAACTGAAATCCGTCAGCGCACGGGCAAGACAAAATCAGCTTGCGCCGGAAGAAATGAAAGGCTCTACCTTTACGATCACCAACCTGGGCAGCTATGGCGTAGACACCTTTACACCTGTGCTGAATCCGCCGGAAGCCGGGATATTGGGCGTAGGCGCGGCGAAGGACACGCCTGTATTTGTCGGCGACGAGCTGCAACGCCGCAGCATATTGCCGCTCTCCCTGACATTTGACCATCGGGTGCTCGACGGCGCTCCGGCTGCGGCGTTTTTGGCGACAGTCCGGTCTTACCTGGAAGAACCGCACAGCCTGCTGGTCTAGGGAGGGAAGGGCATGTACGATATCGCGATTATCGGCGGAGGACCAGCGGGCTACGTGGCGGCAATTACGGCGGCGCGTGCCGGAAAGCAGGTTGTGCTGATCGAACAAAAGGAGCTGGGCGGCACCTGCCTGAACGAAGGTTGCATGCCGACCAAAGCGCTGCTGGAGTGCGCGGACACATATCAGCACGTCTTGCATGCAGGACGCTTCGGCATCGAAAGCCCTGTGGACCAGACGCGAGTCCAATGGGAGAAAGTGCACGCCTACAAGCAGGGCATCGTTCAAAAGTTGACTGGCGGCGTGCAGTACTTGATGAAGCGCAATCAGGTGCAGGTCATGCGAGGACGCGCGACGTTTCAAAACGAGCGCTCTTTGCGGGTAGAGACGGCAGACGGCACGAGCAGCGTAGAGGCAGAGAAATTTATTGTAGCGACCGGGGCGGAGCCAATCGCCCTTCCTTTTGCTCCATTCGACGGGGAGTGGATTTTGAACAGCAGTCACTGCCTGTCATTGGAAAAGGCTCCGCCCGTGCTGCTCATCGTGGGCGGGGGAGTGATCGGCTGCGAATTTGCTTCCGTTTACAGCAGAATGGGCAGCCAGGTCGTCATGGTGGAGCTGGCGGAGCAACTATTGCCGGGAGAAGACGCTGACATCGCGGCATTTCTGGAGCGCAGCCTGAAGCAGGAGGGCGTGCAGTTGCATCTGGGGAGCAGCGTGGAAGCACTGGATCGCACGGGCAGGCTGGCGCGCATCCGTACTCCGGAGGGGGTAAAGGAACTCAAGGCAGATGCCGTCCTGGTAGCGATCGGAAGAAAGCCGCGTCTGGACGGACTTTCGCTCGATCGAGCCGGGGTAAAAGCGACAGCGCGCGGGATCGAGGTAAACGAGCGCTTGCAGACGAGCCAGCCGCATATTTATGTCGCAGGTGATGCGCGCGGAACGATTCAGCTTGCCCACGTAGCTTTTCACGAAGGCGAGACTGCTGCTCGCAACGCATGCGGCGAGGAAGCCATGCTCAACCTGCGCGCTGTGCCTCGTTGCATTTATACATCGCCGGAGGTGGCTTCCGTCGGATTGACGGAGCGTCAGGCCAGAGAGCAATACGCAGGGCTGCTCGTCGGCGAGTTTTCTTTTTCGGCCAACGGCAAGGCGATGATTTTGCAGGAAGCCGCAGGCAAAGTAAAAGTGCTGGTGGAGCCGGCGTACCACGAGATCGTCGGCGTGACGTTGGTGGGGCCGCTGGCAACAGAGCTGATCGGGCAGGCGGCGCTTCTTTTGCATGCCGAAATGACGGCAGATGCCATGGAGAACTTTATCGCTCCGCATCCTACGCTTTCAGAGGCGCTGAACGAGGCGGTTCGCGGGGCATTGGGACATGCGATTCACGGATAGCGGAACAAAAGTCGATGACTGCAAGCGATGCAAAAATGTGAAACAGATAGCCCTCCACCGAGCCAAGGGAGGGCTATCTGTTTTTTATCGAGAAGAAGCAGCGTCAGTTGGTCGTGCTTGGCAGCAAGATGGTAAACCTCACGCGTTTTCCCCTGTTTTCTGCGTGTACTTCTCCATTATGGAATTGGATGATTTTTTTCGTGATGAATAACCCAAGTCCGAATTTTCCGTTCATCCCTTTGTAAAAATGGTTGAACAACTGATCTAGCTGTTCAGCTTCGATCGGGGGACCGTCGTTTTCCAGGATGATTTCCACGAGTTCTTTTTCTTGGACGAGAACGCGGTTCACCGATATCCAGATAGAAGATTTGGCAAAGCGCATATTGTTTTCCAAAATGTTCTCCAGTGCTACCGTAAGCTCTTCCTCGTTTCCCCAGACAAACACAGTTTTCAACTGGTTGTGAATGACGATATTGTTTTGCACCAGTAAAAATCTCTCGATGAGATTGTGAACAATTGCTTGGACGTTCGTGGGCTTACATTCACTTTTTCTTTCTAATATATAGTCGAGACTGTTGAGGTACAGCAGTTTTTCTACCTTTTTTTCGAGATGCTTCGCTTCTTTAATAATGACAGCAACCGTCTCGTCAAAAGAGTCGTTCAAATAGATTCGATCCAAAAGCGCCTGGGAATAGCTGTGGATGACCATGATAGGTGTTTTCAAATCATGGGAAACGCTTTGTAAAAAAATTTCTTCCTCCATCTCCATTTTCTTGAGCGATTCTTGCATCATGTTAATAGAGGAAGCCAGTTTGCCGAATTCGTCTCCGCGATTTAGATCAATCGGTTCTTCCCACTCCTTGTTTGCAATTTTGCGAACCTTCTTTTCCAAGTAGCGCAATGGCTCGGTAATTTTATTCGAGATAAACTTGGCTATGCAGATGTTGATGATAGAGAGTATGACGAGAAGCCGAACGAGATTGATTAGGACATCGACCGAGACATATGTGACGAGTACAACCGTGATGATCCCCGTAATAAAAGTGAGAAAAGCGGTCATGATTACCCATATTTGGAGTCCAAACGGTTTGTCTCTCATCCATTCACCAGCCTATACCTGTAACCGTAGCCATAGACAGTTTCTATGGACAGCTTTGGCATTTTTTTCGTATGCGCCGCACAGTATCGTCGACTACACGATCAGAGCCATAATAGTTTTTGTCCCACAATCGTTCCAAAATTTGTTCCCGAGAGAACACACGATTTGGATGGTCAATGAAAAACAGCAATAGCTCAAACTCCTTGCTGGTCAGGGATATGGAAACACCTTCGTGATGAATGGTGTGGTTTTCGCGGTGAATGGTATAGTCGTTTATTTTGTTTATAGCGTGCCGATGAGGCTTTGTGCCGTTTTTGCGTTCCAGCAGCTTTTGCGTTTTCAAGATCAGTTCTCGCGGTAAAAATGGTTTGGAGATGTAGTCGTCGCAGCCTAGTTCCAGACCGACAACCCGGTCGATTTCCTGGTTTTTGGCAGAGATAAAGATCACAGGAATATCCGGGTGGATTGCTTTGATCTCTTTGAATAAGGTGTATCCGGTCGTATCGGGCAGCATAATGTCCAAGATCCAGAGGTCAGGTGTCTCCCGGATTTTTTGCTGGGCACAGAAGCCGTCCAGAAATGCTTCCACGGTATAGCCTGCGTTTTCCAGATACTTCTGCAAGATGGAGTTTAAATCCTGATTATCTTCAACTAAAAAGACGGTGTACGCCATCTGCAAAAACTCCCCCTCACGATGTAATACATACTATTATACCGGAATGGAGCAAACCTCTGAATTCAAGAGAATCCAGAGGTTGAAAAAGAGAAGCGAGCTACAGAACCTTGTTCAGGAACTCCCGTGTTCTTTCTTGTTGGGTGTGGAAAAACATCTGTTCAGGCGTGCCTTCTTCTACAACAATTCCTTGATCCATAAACAGGATTCGATCAGCTACCTCTTTGGCAAAACCCATTTCGTGTGTGACGATCACCATCGTCATTCCTTCCTGGGCCAAGTCTTTCATCACTTGCAAAACCTCCCCGACCATTTCGGGATCGAGTGCTGATGTAGGCTCATCAAACAGCATGATTTCCGGCTCCATAGCCAAAGCTCTTGCAATCGCCACCCTTTGCTGCTGACCGCCAGACAGATTTCGCGGGTAGACATCTGCTTTTTCTAGAAGACCTACTTTCGCAAGCAGGGCTTTTCCTTTTTCAACGGCAGATGCTGTACTGTATTTTTTGATCTTAATCAGGCCCAGCGTAATGTTTTCCAATGATGTTTTGTGTGGGAAGAGATTAAATTGCTGAAATACCATTCCGGCTTTTTGCCGAAGGGCGTTAATATTTGTTTGCTTATCCATAATGTTGATCCCGTCGATGATGATCTCACCGGCTGTAGGTTCTTCAAGAAGATTCATGCATCGGAGAAAAGTAGACTTGCCGGAGCCCGAGGGGCCGATGACACATACGACCTCTTTGCGTTTGATATGGGCGTTGATGTTCTTGAGTACATGGAGATTCCCGAATGATTTTGCCAACTGATTCACCTGAATCATCGTGCCGCCAACCTCCTTTCCAGCCAATGGGAGAACCATGTGAGCACATAGATCAGAACCCAGTAAATGACGGCAACTGTACCTAAAAACTCGAAAGCTTTGAAGTTTACCGCATAAATTGTCTGAGCCGTGAATGTAAGCTCCGCAATTCCGATGGTGGCAAGCAGTGACGTATCTTTAATGCTGATAATGAACTGGTTGACGATTGCGGGGATCATTCGCTTGATTGCTTGCGGCATGATAATGTATGCCATTGTTTGGCCATGGGTAAAGCCGATGGCTCGGCCTGCCTCCATTTGGCCCTTGTCGATGGATTCTATGCCGGCGCGAAATATTTCTACCAAATACGCCCCTGCATTAAGACTGAGAACGAAGATGCCGGCAGACACCGCATCGGTAGCTCGTCCAAACAGTAGTGGAAACACGCCGAAGTAAAAGAAAATAACTTGTACATACAGCGGGGTGCCCCGAATGATGCTTACATAGACTTTCGCAATCATTTGTAGCGACTTTCGCTTCGATACACGCAAGAGGCCGAAGAAAAGTCCGAGAACAGTGGCAAAAAGCAAAGAAAGAAAAGCTACTTTTATCGTATTCTCAAGCCCTTTCAGCAAAAGGGGAGATGCGTCTGCAATCAGGTTTAATGTGTCCATGCTTCGCTTCCTTTCCTGAAAGAAATAAGGTGCAATCTGCACCCGTTAGTTTGAACCGAAGTATTTATCGTATAATTTTTGATACTCGCCGTTTTCTTTCATTTCTTTCAGGTGTTTGTTGAATTTTTCCAGAATGTCTTCTTTTCCTTTTGCAATGGCGATCCCGTATTCTTCACCTGTCAATTTGTCTCCAACGATTTTCAAGTTGGTAGCTGTTCCGGATTTGATTTTATTGGCGACAAAAGGGAAGTCGTTAATCAGCACATCGGAGCCTCCCGCTTCCACGTCCATATAGAGTGTGGCTTCATCTTCCAAAATCTTTACTTTGGCGCCTTTTTCTTTGGCGAGCTCGTTTGCTTTTTCAAGTCCGGATGTTCCTTGTTTGGCGACGATTGTCTTGTCCTTCAAGTCATCGACGGAGTTGATCGGGCTATCTTTTTTCACTACCATCACAAGGCCGGAATCAAAATAGGGGTCGGTAAAATTCGTCACTGCCTTACGATCGTCACGAATGGTGATTGAAGCTGCAGCGCCATCAACCTGTTTCGCTTGCAAGGCAGGGATAATTCCGTTGAATTTCATCTCTTTCCACTCTACTTTGAGGTTTTCTTTCGCAGCGAGTGACTCAACGAGTTCAATATCAAATCCGGTCAGTTTGCCGGAGCTGTCTCGGGAACTGAAAGCGCCTCCATCTGGAGCGACGGCAAAAATGAGAGTATTGTTTGCGCTGCCCCCGGTCTCTTGGGCTCCGCACCCTACCAATCCAATGGCTGTCAAACAGCTTACTACGAAAGAAATCCAATGTTTACGACGAAGCATAAAAACCCTCCTCTTTGAAAAAAGATACGTACTTTGTGCCTATATCATAAAAAAATAATGTAAAATAAATTTCAAAGAAATGTGTGAAAATTCGTGAAAGGTTTGGTCGTCTTGATAGAGAAAATGGCAAACTCCATCGTCAACATCCTTTGGGATATCCCCATGCCTTTTGCTATTCTTTTCGCGGGCTTCTTTTTTACGGTGGATAATCGGTTTTTTCAGCTTCGTCAGCTTTTGCATATATTTCGCCACATTTGGGGCTCCACTCGCCAAAAAACGGAAAAAACAAGCCAACGAGGAGGACTGCCTTCTTACATCGCCGGAAATATTGCCCTTGGCTGTCTGGTAGGGGTTGGATGTATAGGCGGGGTGGCTACAGCCATCTCCATCGGCGGTCCGGGAGCGGTATTTTGGATGTGGGTTGCCTCCGCAGTCGGGATGATTATCAAAATGGTAGAAGTAACTTTATCCGTCTATTACAGAACGAGAGACGAGGATGGGCAATTCATCGGGGGGGCGACTGTTTACATCGAAAAAGGTATCGGTGAAGAAATGAATGTAAAAAATTGGATGTTTCTGGTCGTGTTGTTTGTGATTGGCATGATCGCGCCCATTTTTCTCTCGATCCAAAACTACGTGGCTTCCGTCGCTATCAGCACCACGTTTCATATGAACATTCTTGGCGTATCCTTTTTGTTTGCGCTTTTGGTTTATTTCATCATTGTGCGCGGCATTCCGTATTTGGCAAGGATATTTTTATTCATAGTGCCGTTCATGATCGTGGCTTATCTTGCTTTAGGTTTCCTGATTATTTTGATGAACGTGGAAAAAGTCATCCCGACCCTGGAATTGATTATTCGGCACGCCTTTTATGGCTCGGCCGCCATCGGTGGTTTCACGGGAGCAACCTTGGCCCAGGTCATTACGATCGGGGTATCCCAGGCAGTGTACACCAGCGAATTCGGCTGGGGCACTACACCGATTGTTCATTCGACGGCCAATGTCGACCATCCGGTAAAGCAAGGGCTGTGGGGTGGTTTTGAGGTGTTTTTTACAAGCATTGTGATTTGTGGAATTACGGCTTTCGTGGTGATTTTGTCTGATGATTGGGTTTCCGGACGAACGGGGATTGAACTGGCTTTGCATTCGTTTGAACAAACATTGGGGTTAGCGGGCAAATACATGGTGACGGTCATCATTTTCTTGTTTGCACTAACGTCGGCAAGCGGCTGGTATGTGAGCAGGGAAATAATGGTAAAACACCTGCTGAATAAAAAGAAGGTCGCTAAAAAACATGTACTGAAATATTTGAAGATATTTTGCGCATTTCCCGAATTTCTCTTTGTCGTCTATGTCGTCACTTTTCACTTTCCCGACAAGGATGTATGGTTGATGACAGGCATCATGACTGCTGTACCTACCTTTATCAACATATTTTTCCTGCTGGTTCTCAGCCATCAGTTTAAAAAGCTGTTGCAAGATTACAAAGCCAGATATTTGAACATCGGGCAGATTGACGAAGATGTCCGACTGTTTTATGAAGATAAGGGAATGGCCAGCGCTACAAAGACAATTGAGTGAGCGATCACATAATTTTTTGATTTTTCTCCAGAATTTTTCCCCTAAAATCGGTCACATAAGATCAGCAGATGAAGGAGAAATGGAATGTGACGAAGCCTCTCATTGGTTGTACAACCTATTACGTCAGTGCCTTTGAGGAAAGCAAACATCGATTTGTCATTGCCCAGGACCACTTTATGTCAGCGATAGACGATCCTGAGAGTATTCATCGTGCAGGCGGAATACCTGTACCGATTCCACTCATTGATGATGACAGTTATCTGGAGTCGCTATTGGATCGTCTCGATGGCCTGATGTTTATTGGCGGGAGCGACATTAGCCCAAGCTTCTACGGGCAGCCGTATAAAAAAGGTCTTGGTCAGATCAATCCGGCCAGGGACCAGTTTGAATGGAAGCTGCTGGACAAAGCGGTAAAAAGAAAGATGCCGATATTCGGGATATGTCGCGGACTTCAACTTCTGAATGTGTATTTTGGCGGGACGCTCGTGCAAGACATTGAGCGAGGCTATTCCACGGAGATCAACCACGCCGGGTATATAGGGCCAAAATCCAGTATTGCTCACAAGGTAAAGCTTTCAAAGGAGCATGTTCTTTATCGTTGTTTTGGCAAGGAGGAGCTGGACGTCAACAGCTTTCATCATCAGGTGATCGAAAGACTCGGAGAAGGTCTGGAAGCGATTGCAACCGCAGAGGATGGCATCATTGAGGCGATTGTACATCCGCAGTATCCATTTTTACTGGCTGTTCAGTGGCATCCCGAGATGATGTTTCAGACAGATGAGGAACAACTGAAGCTGTTTATGCTATTTATCGAGTCCGCCAAGAAGAGGCGAATAGACATGGATAACCTTTGTACCTCTGCCAACCGTTAAGAAATTGGGCGGCAAGACATGTATCCAACGGGCATTTGTGTTAAAATGAGCCGTAATTGGATGGAGGTATGAAATGCATGAGTAAATTGCCAAATTGCCCGAAATGTAATTCCGAGTACACGTACGAGGATGGAAGCATGCTGATCTGCCCGGAATGCAGCCACGAGTGGACACTGCAAGCAGAAGCCGAGGACAGCGGCGAAAAAGTAATCAAGGACGCGAACGGCAACATCCTGCAAGACGGCGATACCGTAACCGTCATCAAGGATCTGAAAGTAAAAGGGAGCTCGTCGGTTTTGAAAATCGGGACGAAGGTAAAAAACATTCGTCTGGTGGACGGCGACCACGATATCGACTGCAAGATCGACGGGTTCGGTGCGATGAAATTGAAGTCGGAGTTTGTGAAAAAGGTGTAGCAACGTCAGGCCAGCTTCTGTAGAGAGGCTGGTTTTTTTTCTCATCTTGCATACGCTTCCCTCAGACGGCAGACATATAACATATAAAAAGTGGTTGAGCAACATTTTCCGTTGCCAACCACTTTTTTCAATTGGAACGGTTAAGGAAAGACAGGACAACTTCGACACGTCCCCGCGCGATAAGGTAAAACTTTTTTCGCCGCCTGTCTCGCTTTCGTGGATGACTTGCGACGAACGTCTCCGTGTTGAACAGACGGGACAGGTCTTTCATGTTGTCTGAAGCAAGGAATAGGAGAAACGAATAATAAATAGAATTAAAAAGGAAATTTATTGATTTTTTTGGGAGTTTTGACATAAAAATAAAGTGAAGATATTTTGCAAAAATTTCCTTGGAGAGGGATGATGAATTTGAAGAAGGCTTTGAAAAAAACGTTGATTTTTACGTTCTTAGGAACAACTTTACTGACTGGACAAGCATTTGCAGCACCAGAGATTATGTTTACGAATAAGGACTCGAAAATAAATAGCGATTTTGACCGAAGAGGTGCAAAAAAATACGTTGAAAAGTATGCTGAACGACCTGGGAATAAAAAGTACGCGAATTATGGAAGTAACAGCGATGGTGGTGACTGCACAAACTTTGTTTCTCAAGTATTACATGAGGGTGGAGGTCTGGATTTCCATGGAAAAGTTGGTTATAATAGGAATACAAAGGATTGGTATTATTATGGCCCTAATGTTCCCAAAAATACAAATGATAAAAAATCCCGCACATCATCTTGGACTGGAGCTCATCAATTTAGAGAACACTGGGCAGTAGTTAATGGTTCCGGAGGAGAATTTGCGTATCAGGCCAAAAAGTACTCAGTCAAAGATGCACAAAAGAACTTTAGAGACATTTACAACGATTTGTATGAAGGTGATATTGTTCAGTATGTGAACAGTGCTGGAAGAACTGTTCATTCACAAGTAGTTCATCACTTTAAGGATGGGGAAGTGTATATGGCTCAGCATTCGTTAAATGACAGTGATTATACATGGGGGACAGACCTTCCGCTAAGTGAATGGCTCGATTATGGCGGAGCATATGTTGTAACAATAAAAATCAAGAAATAAAACACTAAAGGGGTGATACCATGTTTATACAGCGAACCAAAAAACTTATCGCTGCATCAATAGGCGGTCTTGCCATTTTAGGCGTTGCAAGTTTTTTGGGGTATCAAGCATATGCGAATGATGCATCCAAAACAGAAATGCTTAAGCAAATGGAAGAAGAGTATCAAAAGCTGGCCGAGCAAGATGATCCAAATGCGCCAAGTGAAGAAAGACAAAAAATAAAAGATCTGGGGTGGGAGATAGGCAAGCTGAAAAAAGAGCTGTACCCCGAAAACCCCGAGGATGTATTGGCACGTAAGCTAGCTGGTTTCAAAGAAATGACACTCATTCATGAATCAAGCTACAAAAACAGCGATGCAGATGCAAACGACCCCGAGGTAACGAAAATGTTAGCGCAAATCGAACAGCAGAAACAACTCGTTGCAAAATTTGAAGAGAAATTGGCTTCTTTAAAAAATAGAGCAAAGATGGCAAGGCAGTCTGAAGATGCCAAAGAAGAAGCAGAACAGTTGCTGGCACAATTTCAACAGGAAAAAGATGCAATCAGTACGCAAAGCGACCAATAAGGCTACATGTACGCGAAAAACAAAGGGCGTTGCTCACCAGGGCAGCGCCCTTTTCATGAGCAGTCCAGGTGGACAGGCCAAACATAAAATGACAGGCAGCGGCTCATGCTACTACTGGCAGCTTCCTTCCTGCTTATTTCCTTTTATGGTAGACTGTCATGGAAGTATCAGATGGCCCTCATTCCTCCAAAATTAGGTGGTACATGCATGCGTTCCATATGGCAGATTTACAAAACGGACTGGATCAACATATTCAAAGTACCGACGGGAATTTTCCTCATTGTCGCGATCATCTTGCTCCCATGCCTGTACGATTGGGTCAACATCAAGTCGGTCTGGGACCCGTACGCCAATACGCAAGGCGTAAAAGTGGCGGTAACGAGCGAGGACCAGGGCGCGACGGTCATGGACAAGCAGATCAACATCGGGGACGAGCTGCTAAAGAGCTTGCAGCACAACGATAAGCTGGGCTGGACCTTCGTGACGAAGGAGGAGGCCGAGCGCGGCGTGGATCGGGGGGATTACTACGCCAGCATCCTGATTCCGGCCGACTTTTCCGAGAAAATTACCGGGATCGTCAACGGCAGACTGGACAGGCCCGAAGTGATCTATACGGTCAACGAAAAAGTCAACGCCGTGGCTCCCAAAATCACCTCTTCCGGCGTCTCGGCCATCGCCAAGCAGATCAACGAAAGCTTCACGGAAGAGGTCAGCGAGGCTCTGCTGACAAAGCTGACGGAAATCGGTGTGAAGCTCGAGGAGCAACTGCCGACCATTCGCCGAATCGAGAGCGGTATTTTTGAACTGGAGAAAAAGCTGCCCGAGATTCATGCAGCGGGGCAAAAGGTGCTGGAGATTGAAAAGAAGCTGCCGGAAATTCACGAGAAGGCGCAAATCATCCCGGAAGTGGAAAAGCGCCTCCCGGAAATCAACCAGGCGGCCGATGCCGTGCTGAAAGTCCAGCAAAACTGGCCGCGAATCAACGAAGCCGCATCGGTTATCATCGGCATGGAAGACAAGCTGCCGACAATCGAGCAGGCGGTCGGGCGCATTGCCGAGCTCGATCAAAACTTCGGCAAAGTCGCAAGCGCGGTCACCACGGCCACAGAGAAGGCCAGTCAGGCAATTGAGATTGTTTCGGCGGCTCAAAACGCCCTGCCGCGCATTGCCGAGCTGACGGACAAAGGAGCCGATTTGGCCGATCAACTGAATCGGTTTTTTGCAACCCATGACGGCGCATGGGACACAATCGCGCCGCTGATTAAGCAAAATCTCCTGCTGGCCCAGCAAGCTGCCGATGCGCTTGCGCAGCTTACAGACAGGCTTTTGCAGCTCAATCCGGAGCGCTTGCCGACAGCAGAAGAGGTTCATGCCGTCCAGGACAGGCTGTCCCGAGTCGTGCGCGTGCTGGAACATACCGCAGCGCTGGCCGACAAGCTGAACGGCTACATCCCCGGACAGCCGCTGGACCGTTTGTCAGAGCGGCTGCACGGGCTCGAGGACAGGATGAATCGGCAAATCGAAATTCTCGGCACGATTGCAGACGCGCTGGAAAACGGGAAAAAGCCAGCGCGAGACTTGGTCGAGAGCCTGAACGAACTGTCGAAAAACACGAGCGCGGAACTGGGCGATATTCTCGGGCGCTACGATAGCGAAATCGTTCCGAAAATCGAGGAAGGCATTGAAAAGCTGAAGACGATCACGGGAACGTCCGCCGAGCTTTTGCACAAAGCGCAGGAAAAGCTCCCGGATATCGAGACGATTCTCAAGGAAACGAAGGCAGGTCTGGAGCTTGGCCTGGCAGAGCTGAAACGAATCGAGCAGGAGCTGCCGCAAATTCAGGCGCGGGTTCACGAGCTGGCGCAAACGCTGCAAGCGAAGTCGGACGCTTTTGCCAAAGCGATTCGCACGGCGGCTCCGTTCTTGAAGGAAAACTTGCCAGCCATCGGGCAAAAGCTCGACCAGGCGGCGGCATTCATTCGCAACGATTTGCCGCAGGCGGAAGCGGAACTTGTGAAGCTGGCTGATTTCGTGCGCAACAAGCTGCCGGAGGTGGAGAACGGCGTCCACAGAGTGGCGGCGCTGGTTCGCGACGATTTGCCCAAGCTGGAGAGCGCGATTTCGCAGGCGGCAGACAAGCTGAGAGAGGTAGAGGCGAACAACAACTTCGCCGATCTCGCCAAGCTTTTGCGCGGGGATATTCAAAAAGAGAGCGAATTTCTCGCCAGCCCGGTGCAGATCAAGGAAAACCGCAAATACCCGATCCCGAACTACGGCTCGGCGATGTCTCCTTTTTACGGCGTCCTGTCGCTATGGGTCGGGGCCACGCTGCTGATTTCCCTGCTCAAGCCGGATGCGGAAAATCCGGATGGCCGCTACAAGCCGTACCAGCTTTATTTGGGGCGTTTGGGCACGTTTGTGACGATCGGTCTGCTTCAGGCATTGTGCATTACGCTTGGAGACATTTACA
The DNA here is from genome assembly GCF_058788915.1 of Brevibacillus sp. FW301-21C12A. Lineage (NCBI taxonomy): Bacteria > Bacillati > Bacillota > Bacilli > Caryophanales > Paenibacillaceae > Brevibacillus > Brevibacillus sp. FW301-21C12A. Next base: position 49,738 of record NZ_JBYTBG010000019.1, on the reverse strand, counting down.
TTCTGGAAGCTTATGTTGCGGATAAAGTTCCGTTTGTGCTTTTCGCGATGCTCGTCAGCATGGTATTCGTCACGATCACGTACACGCTGCTGTCCGTATTCGGCAACGTGGGCAAAGGCATCGCGATCATTTTCATGGTGTTCCAGTTTTCCAGCTCGGGCGGGACGTTCCCGATCAGCATGACCGCTCCCTTTTTCCAGGCATTGAATCCGTTCATGCCGTTCACCTACGCGATCAGCTTGCTGCGGGAGGGCGTAGGCGGGGTGCTGTGGGAGACGGCGACCCGGGACATTCTCTTTCTGTTCGGCTTCATCGGAATCAGCCTGTTCATCGCGCTCGCCCTGAAGCGTCCGTTGAGCGGCCTGATTCAAAAATCGATGGAGAATGCCAAGAAGACAAAAATTATCGGGTAAGCCATCAGTAACCAGCCAATCATCGTTATTGGCTGGTTTTTTCGTGTGCGTTCAATCGGGTTACCCAATTTTTAGGAAAGAATCCAATTGTTAATTTTCTGAATCGGTGGTATATTCGAGACAAACTAAATACGTGTACAAACAGGTGCAGATAAATTCACCATCTTTTATCTGCTTAAAAGGGAAGTTCGGTTAGAATCCGACGCTGTCCCGCAACTGTAATTGGGAGCGATTCGAAGATGCCACTGTTTTCGCCAGCCGAAAATGGGAAGGTTCGAAAAGCGATGAACATAAGCCAGGAGACCTGCCTGTTTGAGCACAACATCAATACCTACGAGGATAGGGGGTGTTAAGTGCGAAATGGATAGGCGTGTTTTTGATTTGGACAATCAGCATGCTTATTTGAGTATTCATTCGCCTCTTAACAACTTCTGCGGAAGTTGTTTTTTTGTGCGGATTTTCAGGAGGGTACGTGACGGATGAGCGATTTTTTGTTTGGAACGGTTGAGTATTTTACCAACGATTTTCAGGCGTGCATTATGAACAACTTGACGATAGAGAACCCGAGCGTTATCAAGGCGCATTACTCGAAATTAAAAGACGAGGTCATCAGGCGATCAGACAGTCCAGCGGATCAAGAAAAGCTTTTGCAAAATCTCGACAAGGCTTATCAACGTCTAAAGATCAACCTATTTGGGGCGGAGGATGAGGAACATGGGAGTTGAAGAAAAGTTTTTTCCAGGTCTGGAAGGGGTAGTGGCTGCGGAAACGAGCATTTCCTTTCTGGATACGAAGCAAGGAGAAATCGTCATCAAAGGGTACGACTTGATCGAGCTGTCCAAAGCGTACCGTTACCTGGATATCGTCCATCTTTTGCTGGAGGAAGCGCTGCCGAACGAGGAACAAAAGCGGGCGGTAGAAGAGAAGCTGAAGAGCGAGTACGACATCCCGAGAGAAGTGTTCGACATGCTCAAGCTGCTGCCGGAAAAAACGCATCCGATGGACGGCTTGCGGACGGGGCTGTCGGCGCTGGCCGGCTATGACAGTCACCTCGACAACTGCTCGCCGCAAGCCAACAAGGAGCGGGCCTACAAGCTGCTCGGCAAAGTGCCGAACATCGTCGCCAACAGCTACCGCGTGATTCAAAAAGCCGAGCTGGTGGCACCGTTGCCGGAGCTGTCGTACAGCGCCAATTTTCTCTACATGATTACGGGCAAAATCCCGTCTGCCTTCGAAGAGGCCATCTTCGACCGATCCCTGGTTTTGTACAGCGAGCACGAAATGCCCAATTCGACCTTTACGGCGCGGGTGATCGCCTCCACTTTGTCGGATTTGTACGGGGCATTGACCGGAGCGGTCGCTTCGCTGAAAGGAAACTTGCACGGCGGAGCAAACGAAGCGGTGATGCACATGCTGCTTGAGGCAAGCTCGGTCGAGGAATTTGAGCAATTGCTGGAGTCCAAGCTGGCCAACAAAGAGCGGATTATGGGATTCGGCCACCGCGTGTACATGAAAAAGATCGATCCGCGTGCCCTCATGATGAAGGACGCCTTGAGGCAACTGTGCGACGCCAAAGGAGACGACCTGCTGTATCAGATGTGCGAAGCCGGAGAGAAAATCATGGAGTGCGAGAAGGGCATTTACCCGAATCTCGATTATTACGCCGCTCCGGTGTACTGGATGCTCGGGATTCCGATTCCGCTGTACACCCCGATCTTTTTCAGTGCGAGAACAGTAGGGCTGTGCGCGCATGTGATCGAGCAGCATAAACACAACCGCCTGTTCCGGCCCCGGGTCAACTACATCGGCCAACGCCGCGCGTAAATCCAAAAAGAGAAAGGAATGATTCGCATGCTGAAAATGAATGAACGGACAAAAACAGACCAGTTGCTGGAGGAAATCGCAGACTATGTGCTGACGAAGGAGATTACGAGTGAAGAAGCGTTCCAGACCGCACGCTACGTGCTGCTGGATACGCTCGGATGCGGCATTTTGGCTCTGTCCTATCCGGAGTGCACGAAGCTGCTCGGGCCGATCGTGCCTGAAACCGTCGTTCCGAACGGTTGCCGTGTACCGGGAACCTCGTACGTGCTTGACCCGGTGCGCGGAGCGTTCAATATCGGTTGCATGATCCGTTGGCTCGATTACAACGATACGTGGCTGGCCGCAGAGTGGGGGCATCCGTCGGACAACCTCGGCGGTATTTTGGCAGTAGCCGATTATTTGAGCCGCGTACGCCTGGCAGAAGGAAAAGAACCGCTCGTCGTGCGCGATGTGCTGGAAATGATGGTGAAAGCGCACGAAATCCAGGGTGTGCTCGCTTTGGAAAACAGCCTGAACCGCGTCGGCCTGGATCACGTGCTGTTCGTCAAAATCGCCACAACGGCTGTCGTGACGAAGATGCTGGGCGGCGGCCGGGAAGAAATTATCAACGCTTTGTCCAATGCGTGGATCGACAATTCCGCCTTGCGCACCTATCGTCACGCGCCAAATACGGGATCGCGCAAGTCGTGGGCAGCCGGGGACGCGACCAGCCGGGGCGTTCATCTCGCATTGATGGCGCTCAAGGGAGAGATGGGCTATCCGTCCGCTCTGTCTGCGCCAGGCTGGGGATTCCAGGATGTTTTGTTCAACAAAAAAGAACTGAAGCTCGCGCGCCCGCTCGACTCCTACGTCATGGAGCACGTGCTGTTTAAAGTATCGTATCCGGCAGAATTTCACGCCCAAACCGCTGCGGAATGCGCAGTAGCCCTGCATCCGCAAGTAAAAGACCGCCTGGATGACATCGACTCGATCACCATTACTACCCATGAATCGGCCATCCGCATTATCGACAAGGTCGGCCCGCTGCACAACCCGGCCGATCGCGACCATTGCTTGCAATACATTACCGCAATCGCCCTGCTCAAAGGCACGATTACAGCGGAGCACTATGAAGATGAAACCGCCAGCGATCCGCGAATCGACAGCTTGCGGGCGAAAATGAGGGTGATCGAGAACAAGCAGTACACGTACGATTACCTCGATCCGAACAAGCGCTCGATTGCGAATGCCGTGCAGATTCATTTCAAGGATGGCACCGAGACGGAAAAAGTCGAGTGCGAATATCCGCTCGGGCACCGTTTCCGCAGGCAGGAAGCCATTCCTAAGATCGAGGAGAAGTTCTCCGATACATTGCGCACCCATTTCCCAAGCGGGCAGCAGCGAAAAATCGAGCAAGTCTGCTTTGACCACGAGAAGCTTGCGCAGATGCGCGTAAACGAGTTCGTGAATTTGTTCCTGCTGGGATAAGGAGGCGTTTCGCTTGGCGTGGATTGTGGATCAACCTTTGACGCAAAAGGAGCTGGCCGAGCGGTTTCGTTCGCTCATGACAGCGCCTGACATTTTGCAAATACCCGGGGCGCACGATGCAATGGCAGCTATCGTCGCCAAGCAGGCGGGATTTTCCGCTCTTTACTTGTCGGGAGCTGCCTATACCGCGAGCAGAGGGTTGCCGGATCTCGGCATCGTCACCTCAGCGGAAACGGCTGAGCGTGCCAAAGACCTCATCCGGGCAACCAACTTGCCTGTGCTGGTCGATATTGATACCGGTTTCGGAGGCGTGCTGAACGCGGCCCGCACCGCTCGGGAAATGGTCGAAGCCCATGTCGCGGCGGTGCAAATAGAAGATCAGCAGCTTCCGAAAAAATGCGGCCACTTGAACGGAAAGCAACTGGTCACAACAGAAGAGATGGTGCAAAAAATCAGCGTCATGAAAGAAGTCGCGCCTACGCTATTGATTGTGGCCCGGACAGATGCGCGTGCTGTGGAAGGGCTGGAGGCAGCGGTAGCGAGGGCAACCGCTTATGCGGAAGCGGGAGCGGATGCGATTTTCCCAGAAGCGCTGGAATCAGAAGCAGAGTTCCGCTTGTTTGCGGAAAAAATCACGGTTCCTTTGCTCGCCAACATGACGGAATTTGGAAAAACGCCCTACTATTCGGCACAGCAGTTTGCGGACATGGGCTATCAGATGGTGATTTACCCCGTGACCTCGCTTCGGGCAGCGGCGAAGGCGTATGAACGGATTTTCTCGCTGATCCGGGAGCAGGGAACGCAAAAAGAGGGACTGTCCGACATGCAGACGCGAAGCGAATTGTACGAGGCGATCTCGTACTACCGATACGAGGAGCTGGACAAACGGATTTCCCGGACGGTTCTCACGGACGAACAATAGCGCCAGACACGGAAAAGACGGCCTACAACCTCACAGGCGATGATACGCATCCTTGGGCACACTTCATGCTTACAGCGAATCGGATCATCGCCTTTTTTCTTCCGTCTGTAGGTGAAGGAGGGGCAAGCGTGGAAACAGCAAAGCTGCGTTGGTATCAGGATGGTTTTACGCCAGAGGATTTTACGGAGGAAGATCAGCTTATTGCCAAAACGACCGAGTTGTTTGTCAAACAAGAGGTAGCTCCGAAGCTGTCAGCGATCGAGCAGCACGATTATGCTGCGGGGAGAGAGCTGTTTGGCAAAGCCGGGGAGCTTGGCTTGCTTGGAATCGAGGTGCCGGTGGAATACGGAGGGCTTTCCCTCAACAAGAAAGTCGCCGGACTGGTCGCGGAAAAAATGGGCTTTGCCGGATCGTTCAGTGTGTCCTACAACATCCACGCAGGTGTGGGGACATTGCCATACGTGTATTTCGGCACGGAGGCGCAAAAGCAGAGCTATTTGCCCAAGCTCGCTTCCGGGGAGTGGATTGGCGCGTATGCGTTAACAGAGCCAAATGCCGGGTCTGATGCGCTGCATGCGAGAACGAGCGCTGTTTTGAACGAGGACGGAACGAGTTGGCTGCTGAACGGGGAAAAGCAATGGATTACAAACGCCCAACTGGCGGACGTGTATGTTGTGTTTGCCAATACGGGCGAAGGCATGACGGCGTTTATCGTGGAACGCGGGTTTGACGGCGTGTCTGTCGGACCGGAAGAGAAGAAAATGGGGATCAAAGGCTCGTCCACGGCTACGTTGCTCCTGGACAATGTGCAGGTTCCTTTGTCCAATGTCCTCGGCAAGCCCGGGCAAGGCCATCGGGTCGCTTTGAATATATTGAACATGGCGCGGCTGAAGCTGGCTTTTTCCAACATCGGCTCGGCCAAGCAGGCGTTGCAGCTTGCGGTCGCGTACGGCAAGGTTCGCAAGCAGTTTCAAAAGTCGCTGGTCGATTTCACGATGATCCAGGAGAAAATCGCCAACATGGCTGTGTCCATCTACGGAGCGGAAAGCGCGGCCTACCGGACCGCCGGGGCGCTGGACGAAGCTCTGCAGGCAGTGGACAGCAGCGATGAAATGACCAGGAGGCTGGCCGATTTTGCCATGGAATGTGCCATCAATAAAGTGTACAGCTCCGAGATGCAGGATCAGATCGTGGACGAAGCCGTGCAAATACACGGCGGGTACGGCTACATGCAGGAATACGAGGTAGAGCGGTTGTATCGGGATGCGAGAATCAGCCGGATTTTTGAAGGGACAAACGAGATCAATCGCTTGACGATTGGCAAAATCGCGGTGAAAAAATATGCGCAAAACGCTGAGGCTCCGTTGCAGCCTGTGGCTTGCGAGGCTGAGGTAGCAGGAAGAAACGAGCAGTTTGTCGAGCTGTCGAGGCGATTGGGCCAGCAAGCGTTGCACACCATCGTGCATTCCACGCTACAGCTTGAACAGGAGCAAGAATACATGCGCCTTGTCGCTGACATCATGAAGGAGTTGTATGTGATGGAATCGGCACTCCTGCGCACGCACAAGGCCATTCGTATCAACGGCCCGGAAAAAGAAGCCATCCGGAAAGCCATGACAGACGTGCTGTGCGAGGAAGGCTATCGGCGGGTCGAGGAAGCGGTGATATCCATAATCTCCGGTGCGCAGGCAGACGCGCAGAAGCGGGCCGCGATACTCAAGGAAATCCGCCATCTCCCGGTTCCTCTCTATGAAAACTTGTTTGTGAAAAAACGAGCCATCGCCCATGAGATCACAAATCGCGCCCGTTATGTTGTCTGAACAGCGGGAAGCAAAACGAAGGGAGGCAACTATGCTATGTATTCATTTGCAAACGTAAAAAAGGATACAGGAATCACGACGGTCGAAATCGACCACGCGCCGGCAAACACGCTGTCTTTTGCGTGCATTCACGAGCTGCGCGCCATTTTCCGCGAGCTTGCCCAGGACGAAGAGACGCGGGCCGTCATTTTGACGGGAGCTGGCCGCTTTTTTGTGACGGGAGCGGATATCAAGGAATTTGTGTCGGCATTTGATGATACCGCGAAAGCACTCGCTCTGGCCGAGGCAGGGCAAGCTTTGTGCAACGAAGTCGAAGCCATGAAAAAGCCGGTAATCGCGGCAATCAACGGCCCCGCGCTTGGCGGAGGGCTGGAGCTGGCGCTCGGCTGCCATTACCGGATCGCCTCCGACAACGCTATCGTCGGCTTGCCGGAGCTGAAGCTGGGGCTGATTCCCGCTTTTGGCGGCACACAGCGGCTCAGCAAAGCAATCGGAACCGCCGCGGCGATGCAGCTTATTTTGAGCAGCAAGCAACTGACAGCGGAAGAAGCGGCAAAGCTCCAACTCGTTCAGGCTGTTGTATCCCCGGAGGAACTTCTGCCTGCGGCTGTGGTGATCGCCCGCTCACTGATAGAAGGCAAGAGCATGACGAGCGTTGCCCGGGCATTGGCGTGCATCACGCACAGCGCGAGAGGAAGCATGGCGGAAGGGCTGGAAAAAGAACGGCAAAAATTTGCCGAGCTGTTCACGACAGCCGATGCCAAAGAAGGGATTCAAGCGTTCATTGAGAAGCGAACGCCTCATTTTACTCATTCCTAGAACCTGGAGGGAGCGGATTCGATGACAAACGATGTGCTGTTTTCCGTTGGTGACAATGGCCTGGCTACGATCACGCTGAATCGCCCGCAAGCGATCAATTCGCTTACGCACGACATGGTTTTGGCTATCGGGCAACGACTGCGGGAATGGGCGGGCAATGAGAACGTCCGCCTCGTGCTCATGAAGGGAGAAGGGACAAAAGGCTTTTGCGCAGGCGGAGATATAAAAGCGCTGTACGAGGCGAATACAAGTGCGGAAGCGATGGAACAAGCCGTTCGTTTTTTTGCGGACGAGTATCAGGTGGACCAGATGGTTTACGCGTTCGCCAAACCGATCGTCGCTGTACTCGACGGAGTGGTGATGGGAGGCGGAGTCGGGTTGACCTACGGAGCCAGCCACAAAATCGTGACCGAGCGCACGAAATGGTCCATGCCGGAAATGAATATCGGCTTTTTCCCGGACGTTGGCGCAGCGTATTTTTTAAACCAGGCGCCAGGACACGTCGGCCGATACCTCGCTTTGACCACCGCTGTCATTCAGGCGGCTGATGTGCTGTACAGCCAGGCGGCGAACGTTTACATGACCAGCGAGCGGCTGGAAGCGTTTTGTCGCGAGCTGGAGCAGAAGAATTGGTCGGGAGAAAAGGCGGCAGCAGAGCTGGACCAGTTGATTCAGGCGTACGCAGAGACGCCAGCAGCAGAGGGGAAGCTTGCTGCTCTGCGCGAACAGATTGACCGCCACTTTGCTTTTGCAACGATGGAGGAAATCTTGGCTTCCCTGGAGACAGAGGCGAGCGAGTTTGCCGAGGAAACCAAGCAAGCTCTGCTGTCCAAGTCTCCAAGCTCCTTGAAGGTCACCTTGAAGCAACTCGTTGATGGCAAGAGCAAAACGAGGGAAGAATGCTTTGCGACAGACCTTGTGCTTGCGCAAAACTTTATGCGGCACCCCGATTTTTTTGAAGGGGTTCGCTCGGTGCTGATTGATAAAGACCGCTCTCCCCGCTATACGTACCGGACGTTGGAGGATGTGTCGCAGGAGGTGGTCCAAGCCTTTTTCGTTCAAGCGACAGGGTGACCTGATCGCAAAACAAGAGAGTGTCCCGTCGAAAAGACAACTTTTCGCGAGGACACTTTTTGGCTTTTTTACGACAGACGCCAAGAAGGCGGGTATAAGCGACATAGGGCCATTGGTTCCTCGAATGGTAACGGTTTGCATATAGCTTTTAATAAAAAGTAAATTCAGTTGTAACAAATTCATTTTTCATACGTCAAAAGTTGTGTATCCAATTTTTTGCATTTTTGTTATATAGTTAATGAAACCCCCATTTATTTCGATGGATTAAAAAACAACATCTAGCAGGTGATTAAATGAGTAAAGCACCAAGAAAATGGTTGGTATTATTAGCTTTGTTTATGCTTGTAGTTCCTTTTCTTCTTGAAGGTCAGAAAACACATGGTTTTGAAAAACCAATTGTTATGGCGCTGGAGACGGAAAAGGATTTCGGTCTGCTCAAAGAAAAAACGTACCTGTTTTCTAATGACGATATTTATTGGATCAAAAGAATCGAGGCTAAAAAAAACTCTTCACCTTACAAACTAACGCTATATATCCCTGGTAGAAAGGGAGTGTTTCGGTATACAGATTATCAGGATAGTAAGAAAGATAAAATAGTCTGGAAAATAGTAAAGTTGGATGAAATAGAGACTCTTCCCCTATCGACAGGATTTATAGAAACTTCCGGAAAAAATTTGTGGATTGGTATGCCAAATGTATATTCACAATTAGGTAAAGGGACGATGGAGGAGAAATACAATTTATCTAAGGAAATAAAAGTAGCAAAAGACGAAAAAGGTTATAACTTGGAAGTTACTTTGCCAGTTTATCAAGGGTTAATAAGTGAGGTATGGGCACTTGAATCTGACGCTCAGCTAGTTCCTTGGAATTACAAGAAGATGTCTGATGTATGGCTAGCCCTCGATTTAACCAGTAAAGGAAAATGGTCCTATGATGGATACTATATAAAAACTCCAGAATCTTATTTACCTCATACAGCTTATTCTTTCTGGAGAATTCCTGAGAATTATATTCTAAAATCCTTATTGTATACTGGGGAAAGTAGGGCTGCAGATGATATGGGATATGTGATGCTGGATACAGCATTACAAAATCAAAATAAACAGGGCTATTGGGATACACTCCCTTTATCGACTTGGCTTCAAAAAGATTATTTGATTCAAGACGGTTTTTTCGATACAAGATTTAATATTGGAGCGGCAGATTTATTTCTTGAGGGATGTAGAAAGTATGGGGAGAGAAAATTTTGTGGTGCAACCCAAAGATTCTTAAATTATTTCAAAAGCCATGCAGTAAAAAACAAATATATTGTAAGAGGTTCTAGAGATGGATGGTTAGTACCTGATTATGCTCACCCAAATGGAAATAAGCCCACTCATGTTTCTCTGAATCATCAGTTAGCCGAGATTAATTATCTATACAAAATGTACAGCCATTTCAAAGACCCGAGTTATAAAGAACTTGCTGAGAACTTATTGTATGGTGTGACTAATTTGGGAAGCAGATGGATTGCTAAGAATGGTGACTTACATTACGCATATTTTGGAAATGGGGAATTTGGGAGAACAGATTATCCTTATTTAACCTACAATGATTTATTAGAGACGCAAAAGTGGCATAGGCTTATTTACGGGAGTGATAACAACGAAATAAATATACTTATAAACAATAAAGGAAAGTGGATGCAGAATAATAATGTAAGAAATCCATTCCGGCAATAGAAAAGAGATGAACTATGCGAATTAAAGAGATTGATTATTTGAGGGCATTTTGTGCATTTTCGGTTATAGCCATCCATGTAACTGCTGGGTATATCGATCAAAATTCTATTGCTTACATGTTAAATCAGATTGCTCGTTATGCTGTTCCGTTGTTTATTTTATTATCTGGATTTGGGCTTGCTTTTTCGGAGAGGAAAAAGAATACCACTTTTCTCCTTTTTCTAAAGAAAAGGTACAACAAGATTTTACTTCCATACTTTTTATGGAGCATCATATATTTCATTTTTTCAAATCGACACCAGATTATCTCTACAGATGCTATGGAGCTTTTTCCGTTGTTAATCAAACAACTATACAGTGGAACTGCTTATGTACATCTTTACTTTTTAGTTATTATGATTCAGTTGTATCTGGTGTTTCCTGTACTTCAAAAGTGGCTTCTAGAAAAGCGATACCATACGCTTGTTGGATCATTTTTTATTTCTTTATGTATGCACTTGGCAATATATTTACATGCAGTTGGTATTATCGTGCTTCCAAGTTTAGGAGTTCCGTATGTAATACTTTCTCCTGTTTGGGTCTTTTATTTTGTGTTAGGGATGTATATCTCTATAGAAATTGAACGTTTTATAAGATTAACTCAAAAGATAACCTTCGTAAAAACTACATTAATTTGGTTGTTAACGCTAATTATTTTGCTTTTAGATAGTAAGTATACAAATACTTCTGGTTCTTCTACTAAACCAAGTACGATCCTGTATACACTGTCGAGTCTCGTGTTCCTTTTTAAAGGACTTAGTTACGCAGCCAATGTTACACCTAAAATGTCTTCTCTTATACTTTGGTACTCTACTCATTCATTCTTTGTTTATTTAATTCATCCGTTCATAATTAGTTGTTTGGTATTGGTTTTTCCACATAATTGGGGCGGGACAATTGGATTGCTTCAAATATTTATCAGTACAATAATCTTGTCAACACTTTTAACTTATATAGGAAGCAAATTTAAACTAATACATATTTTAGGGGGAGTGTATACAGGGAGGTTAACTCATGCAAAATCTGGTAAAACCAAAAGTAATAACGAGAAGTGTATACTATTATGAAAGCAATTTTCTGATGATAACAAAATAGAGAAGCCAGTCCACACTCGATATAAAAGTGTGTGACTGGCTTCTCTTAGTGTTGGAGGAAATCAGCAGGTTTTTAGATACCTTTCCTTGCGTGACAAAGACTATTCAGAATGTTAATTTACTACCTCAATTCTATAGTCTCCGCAACCACCAGATGGCAACATAAGTCCAACATTGCTTAACTTGAAATCACTTGCAACATAAGGAGGAATTGTTATATCCCAATATTTTTGGCTTGAATTGGAGGTGATTACTGGCGATATCTTCTTCCAATTAGTCAAATCTTTAGCAGTTTTACTGTAGTCGGTTGAATAGACCAAATTGGCCGGGACATTAGTGCAACCGGAGGTATTAACATTAGCAGTGACTCGAAGTTTTTTACCCGCTACGTCTCTAATAGCTAAAATATAGCGATGTCCATAGTTTCCGCTCAATATATTTGAGCCAATCAAATTGCTTGTTGAAGTTATAGCTGGCTCATACTCATCTTTATTTCCTGTGCTAGGGAAGCCAAAAATATATGAATAGGATCTTTTGCTTAAATAGCTTTCTCCGTCAATAATACTAATGTGAGTATTATTTGGAAGAGTCGCAGTTGTCATTTTAGAATTATATTTCTCCAAATCGCTAGAGGTTAAAATTTTGGTAGAAAAAATTTTATGCTCTGGAGTACCAGGAGCCAACACAAAATGACGCGCTACCATGTTTGGTTCATGAGCTTTAAAATTGACGACGCCGTCAACAACCGCTTGATTTGGAACGGCTTTGCTCAGAATCACTTTAGTTGAACCAGGATAGATCGTATATTTTGTAGACTCACTAGAGTTTAAGACAGCCGTTTGGACACTAGCAGCCATACTAGGGTAGTTATTTGTAGTATAATCGATTTTATTTCCATATACTGTAATATTTGCGTTGTAACTATTATTGTTTTTAATCGCTACTCCGAAGATAACACCGTTTAAGGAAGTATTATTGTGATGGTATAGCTCGCTGGTGTACAGTTCGTTAGCTACGAGCTTATTTTCTAAGATTGTTGCGCCAACTCCGTTTAGATAACTACCGAGAATGGGCTCTGGATTATTGGAATACATTTGTTTGTTTCCACCATTTGTAAATGATAATTTTACTGGATTAGTATAGGTACCCCAGCTATACTGCCCAATATCTTCTGGAACTATTTGGGGGTTTTCCATCAGTGCAAGATCTTTTTGTGCGCTAAGTTCAGAATTTTCTTTAGACTCTCGCAATTTAGCTTCAATTTCTCTTTCAGTAAAAGTAACGCCAGCGATTTCTAATGCTACCTCAGACTTCTTTGCAGTTGTGATGCTTGTGACACTCGTGACTAGAAGTACGGTTAATGATGCTACTAGAATACTTTTCGAGGTTAGTTTCATAATTTTCTCTCCACTCTATATTATGATATGTAAAAAAATAGAACAAGAAGAAGCATAACCCTTTTTATGGAATAAACTTACTGCATAATATTAACTCTAAATACTTAATATGTAAATAATGTGATTTTAAGTCTAAATATTCTGGTTTTATTTGAGTGCTCCATTGTGGTGGCAGCTCTAAGAGGTGTTCGTTAGAAATTGGAAAGCGATTAACAATAAACTAGATGAAAGAGTAGCGATTTAGGATACAATTCAGAAAAGAGCAGAGTGGTAGAATAATTGCTGGCATAACAAAAGGCATGGACACCATTGCCCATGCCTTTTTTATGTGAAATATGCGTCGAGCTTTTTCATAAGTAAGGAGGTGTGACTGCAAGCGTCGACCGAGGGAGGGGAGTTGAGTATAAGCGCGCCCTATTTCGTAGCCGTCAAGTAAGCTCTCTAGTGATGGGCCATTTGGCGAGATGCCGCTGCCGTTCCATCCCAAGCTGCTACGCGTCCCAGCAGCGCCATGGGACTGATCTGAAAGCAAATGGTTGCAGAAGAGCGGGGCATCGGCATTTGGAGAATGTATAAAACAAACCATCTGGAGGAGAAAGCATGAGCGAGCTGAATGCGTTGTTTCGAAAAAGAATCGGCATTTCCGAACACGAAGCGATTACGTTTGACAAGCTGGACACCGTACTGGAAAAGGCAGCGCTGAGCATCCCGTTTGAAAACTTGCGCGTGATCGAGGGGAAGACGACAGCGATCACGAAGGAAAACGTTGCAAGCAAAATTTTGCTCCATCGCGAAGGCGGGCTGTGCTACGAGCTGAACTCCCTGCTCTACTTTTTCCTGATCGAAAACGGCTTTGACGCCGTGCTGACCCGAGGTGTCGTCTACAGGCCAGCGGAGCAGCAGTATTTGGAGATCGGAAAAACGCACCTGACGATTTTGCTTGCGCACGCGGGGCAGACGTACCTGGTGGATACCGGGTTTGGCGGCAACCTGCCGTTGAAGCCCGTTCCGCTCAGCGGCGAGGTGGTAAGCTCAGCCAACGGCGAGTTTCGGGTACGCAAGGAAAACAGCGAACACGGCGATCATGTGCTTGAAATGAAATTGAAGCACAAGGATACCGACTGGCGCATCGGCTATGCTTTTGATGCAAACAAGCCGATAGCCGGACTGTCCGAATGCGACGAGATTCAGGCGATCATCGTATCCCACGAGCAATCTCCCTTCAACAAAAACCCGCTGCTCACAAAGCTTACCGCAAGCGGAAATATTACGCTGACGAATACGTCTTTTACCCAATGGGCCGATGGCGTCGTTACAAAAGAAAGCATCGACAGCGCGAGGTTCAAAGAGCTGGCGAAGCAGCATTTTGCCTGGAGAGACTGGGATTCGTACGAATGAGCAAAAAGACAGCTTGAAAAGCTGTCTTTTTTTGCTGAGCAGTTGCGATGCTGCATGAACACGTGTGTGGTGGATAAAAGCTCAGCTTTCTGGGCATTCGTTGTTCTGGCAAGCGTTATTTTCTATAATGAGAGTAAAAAACAGGATTCAGAGACAACTGTGAAGGCAGACACGGGTTTTGGGACAAGGCAGATTTTACGGGCGGGCAAGCAAGCGGGAGCGGCGACAGCAGCCTGAGGCCAAAAGGAGGCGGACGAATGAATAATGAAGAGAGCCGGGCGCGATGGATGAGCCGCGTGCTGGAAGGCATCGTGGAGACGTCGCGCGATCATCTGCTCATCACGGACCCGGAAGGCTACATTCAGCTAGTCGGGGATTCGTCCTACGAAATGTACGGGATCGGCAAAGACGAGCTGCTGGGCAAAAACGTCATCGAGCTGGAAAAAGAAAAAGTATTTTCGCCTTCCGTCACGCGCAAGGTCATGGATACGAAGACCCCGCAGACGATGATGCAGGAAATACCCGGAGGCCGCAAGCTGATGGTGACGGCCTATCCGTTGTGGAATGCCGATGGGAGCATGCATTCGGTCATCAGCTATTCGCACGATTTGACGGAAATTTTGGAATTGAAGCGTCGCTACGAGAGCCTGACCGAGCAATTGAAGCAGTTTGAATCAGAAATCGAGGAGCTGCGTGAGAAAAATCAGGATGGCTTCGTGGCTGTCAGTCAGCCGATGCGCGACATTGACCGCCTCATCAAAAAGGTGGCGATGGTCGACTCGACCGTGCTCATTCTGGGGGAATCGGGTGTCGGCAAAAACGTGATCGCGCGCGAGATTCACCGCAACAGCCGCCGCTTTGGCGGGCAGTTCGTGGAAATCAACTGCGGGTCGATTCCGGAAGGGCTGCTGGAGTCGGAGCTGTTTGGCTACGAGGCAGGCGCGTTTACCGGCGCAGGCAAGCAGGGCAAACAAGGGATTATCGAGATGGCGAATCAGGGGACGCTGCTTTTGGACGAACTGGGAGAGCTGCCGCTGACTTTGCAGGCCAAGCTGCTGAAGGTAATTCAGGAAAAACGGCTGCAGCGAGTGGGCAGCATGCAGTACCGGGACGTGGATTTTCGCCTGATTGCCGCGACCAACCGCGACCTGGAGAAGATGGTCAAGGAAGGCAAGTTTCGCCAGGACCTGTATTTCCGGCTGAACGTCGTGCCGATTCATGTGCCCGCCCTGCGCAATCGGCCAGAGGATATTGCCGCGCTGTTGAAGCTTGTCGTGCGCACGCTCAATGAGCGGTACGGAATGAACAAGCGGCTTGATGCAGCGGCGACCCACGCCTTGATGCAGTACGCCTGGCCGGGGAACGTGCGGGAGCTGGAAAACGTCCTGGAGCGGATGGTCGTGACGGCGGACGAAGACGTGATTACGCCCCAGCACCTGCCTGCCGAAATCCGGGCGGTCGGAGAGGAGCAGGCAGCGATGGAGCCGAGTGTAGCGGCGTCGAGAATGTCGCTGCGGGATGCGCTGGAGCAGGTGGAGGAAAAATGGCTGCGCCATGCGGCAGAGCGCTGCCGGACGACAGCAGAGATGGCGGAGTTTCTCGGCATCAGCCAGCCGTCTGTCGTGCGCAAGCTGCAAAAATACCGGATTCGTTCCACTTGATTCAAAAATGAATTTTTCATTCAAAAATGAATCGGGAATTTCGTGGTCTTCAATTCATTTTTGAATAAACGTACACCGCGCGCGTGCGGCAAATGCGCTTCCGGCAAGCTTTTTCGCTTGGCACGAGTATTGCTACATATCGTCAGCGAAGGCATCACCTTGCTGTTATCAATCTCATACGAGGAGAGATCACGATATGTCCAAACAACGCAAATTCGTCAATGTAGCCGCTGGTGTACCTGGTCCGAAGGGGTCCGCCCTGATCGAGAAAAGAAAACAGTTTGTGCCAAAAGGCATCGGCAACAACACCCCGGTTTTTGTAGAGACAGCCTCCGGCGCGCTCGTGACAGACGTAGATGGCAACACGTTCATTGATCTGGCAGGCGCTATCGGCACTTTGAACGCAGGGCATTGTCCGCAGGAAGTAGTCGACGCGGTCAAAGAGCAACTGGACAAATACATCCATCCTTGCTTCCACGTAGGCATGTACGAGCCGTATGTGGCACTGGCGGAAAAGCTCGCCGAAATCACGCCAGGCAGCTTCGAAAAGAAAACGATGTTTGCCAACAGCGGAGCGGAAGCGGTGGAAAACGCCGTGAAAATCGCCCGCAAATACACCGGACGTCCCGGTATCGTATCGTTTAGCCGCGGCTTCCACGGACGCACACTGCTCGGCATGTCGCTGACCTCCAAAGTGAAGCCGTACAAATTCGAGATGGGGCCGTTCGCGCCAGCTACCTACAAGGCGCAATTCCCTTATCCGCTGAACAAGCCTGCTTCCATGACAGAGGATGAGTACGCGCAATTTTGCGTGCGCCAATTCGAAGACTTCCTCCTGACAGAAGTCGCGCCGGAAGAAGTCGCGGCTGTCATCATGGAGCCGATCCAGGGCGAAGGCGGCTTCATCGTGCCGCCAGTAGCATTCGTACAAGGCGTCTTCCAAATTTGCAAAAAGCACAATATCTTGTTCATTTCCGATGAAATTCAAACAGGCTTCGGCCGGACCGGAGCGATGTTCGCTTCGACTCACTTCGGAATCGAGCCTGATATCATTACGATGTCGAAGTCGCTTGCGGCTGGCTTGCCAATCTCTGCTGTGACAGGTCGCGCAGAGATCATGGACGCGCCAAATCCGGGGGAAATCGGCGGCACTTACGGCGGCAGCCCGCTCGGTTGCGTAGCGGCGCTCGCTGTGATCGAAAAAATGGAGCGCGAAAATTTGTCCGGGCGCGCAAAAGAGATCGGCAAGGCGATCAAGACGCATTTCCAGGCGCTGCAAGCCGAGTTCCCTGTGATTGCGGAAATTCGCGGACTGGGGGCAATGTGCGCGGTAGAGTTTATCGACCCGCAAACGAAGCAGCCTGCCAAAGAGCTTGTGGCGGGCCTGACCAAAGGCTGCTACGAGTCCGGCGTCATCGTGCTTTCCGCAGGTGTGCACAGCAACGTGCTGCGTTTCCTGTCTCCGCTGGTGATTACCGACGAGCAACTGCAAGAAGCGCTGGACATCATGACCGATGTGCTGAAAAGCCAATACGTGACCCACTAATTCATCTGGGAGGTACGCATGAAAAAGCATCTGTATATCAACGGTCAATGGAAAGAAGCAACGGAATACGCGCCGCTGTACTCGCCTTATTCCGGCGAGCTGCTGGCAGAGGTCGCCCAGGCGAACGAGGCGGATGTCGACGAGGCGATCCGCGCGGCCAGCGCCGCAGCAAAAGTGATGGCGAAGCTGCCAGCGAGCCAGCGGGCGCTGATTTTGGAAAAAGCGGTGGCGATCATGGAAGCGCGCAAAGAGGAACTGGCTGTGATTCTCGCCCAGGAAGCTGCCAAACCACTGCGCACGGGACGGGTCGAGATCGCCCGCACGATTCAGACGTACAAATTCGCGGCAGAGGAAGCAAAGCGGATTCACGGGGAAACCGTACCGCTCGATGCGGCTCCGGGAGGCGAGGGACGACTCGCTTTTACCGTGCGCAAGCCGATCGGCGTGGTCGGGGCGATTACGCCATTCAACTTCCCGTTTAACCTGGTTGCCCACAAAGTAGGTCCGGCGATTGCGGCAGGAAATACGGTCGTACTGAAGCCAGCCAGTCAGACTCCGCTCAGCTCGCTGATTTTGGCCGATATTTTTGCCGAGGCCGGATTGCCGGCCGGCGCGTTGAACATCCTTCCGGGAAAAGGCGCGGTCGTAGGCGAAAAGCTCGTCAGCGACAGCCGGATCGCCGCGATTACGTTTACGGGCAGTCCTGCGGTCGGGATTGCGATGAAAAACAAGGCAGGTCTGAAACGCGTGACATTGGAGCTTGGCTCCAACTCCGCGGTCATTATCGACCACAACGTAGAGATCACGCCAGCGTTGGTCGATCGCTGCGTGACAGGAGCCTTCTCCTTTAGCGGCCAGGTGTGCATCTCGCTGCAACGCGTCTACGTTCACCAGAGCAAGTACGAACAGTTTCTGGAAAAGTTCAAGGCAGCGACAGAAAAGCTCGTGCTGGGTGACCCGCTGCAGGAGGCAACCGACATGTCCTCCGTCATTTCCGCCAAAGATCATGAGCGGATGGGGGCGTGGGTACAGGAAGCGGTTGACGCCGGAGCGCGCGTCGTAACAGGCGGCAAAGCCGTGAGCGACCGACTTTTTGCCCCTACGATCCTGACCAACGTGAGCAGCCATTCCTCCGTGTCTTGCCAGGAGGTGTTTGGGCCAATCGTTGTCGTCACGCCGTTTGAGACGATGGACGAGGCGATTGCGGCAGTAAACGACTCCCGTTTCGGCCTGCAAGCAGGGATTTACACGAGCGATATTCATGCAGCCATGCGCGCAGCAGAAGAGCTGGAAGTGGGCGGCGTGATGATTAACGACATCCCGACCTTCCGGGTGGATAACATGCCATACGGTGGCGTGAAGGACAGCGGCTTTGGCCGCGAAGGCATCAAGTATGCCGTCGAAGAGTTGACAGAGCTGAAACTGATTGCGATCAAGCTGTAGCTGCCGCTGTTTTTCCACGAGTAAACAGGAGAGTGCAGCACCACATGAAAAAACCTTCTCAGCGTCGCTGAGAAGGTTTTTTGTTTGATCCCGTCTGTGCATACGAAGCGGGTTACTGCAAGTAGTAGATCGCCCGCGAGCTGACAATGCCTTTGACGTTTTGCTCGTCGCTGATTTTTTGCTCTACGAACGGAATCCCGGCTTCCTGCAGCCGCACGCGGTTGGCGTTGAAGTGGCGGAAATCGACGACCATCGTCTTGTTCGCAGCTTTGATGTCTTGTAACTGCTGCCGCGCCATTTCGTTGACGGATTTTTGCGCCAGCAGATGTGCATTGCCAACCAGCAGCATGTTGACGAACATGACGCCGACCAGGAGCGTGCTTCCGTAGCGCAACAAGGCAGAGCGCGCCTCCCAGCCTGCCAATGCCACGAGAACGGGAATCAGCCAGAGCTGGGGAACATACCGCGCCCACCAGCTTTCCGGGTTGACGAGCACCGTGGCGAGCAGGATGCCGCTCGCGATGAAAAACGGCACGGCTTTTCTCCGCTCCGGGTCTACAAGCAAGCCAAGCGCGAGCAGGAGGGCGATCAGCACAGCTCCCCCGAACCATGGCCCGAAGCCTGCCACGCGGACGTCCGGGGAGAGAAACACTTTCAACTCCGGAGTCGAGACGGTAAAGGGCCATTTCAGCGTCGTTTCTTTTGGCGTGGCGATGTTTTCTGATTTGGCGAACAGCGAAATCGCGAGCTTGCTCACCGGGTTGATGCCTTTGAAATCATGCGGGCTGTTCGAGGTCATAATATCGACCGCGCCTTTGCCCGCCAGCGGATAAAACGGATGCCCTTTGGCGAGCGTGTTGGTGACGTACGGATTGTAGCCCACTACCAGGACGGTGATAACCAGACTCGCCGCGAGCCACGCCAGGAGGCTTTTCCAGCGCTTTTGCCGATCGTAGAAAAAGAAGAGCACCAGCAAGGCGCAGCCGAGCAGCACGGCGTACACCAGCGCCGTGAATTTGATCTGTGCCAGCAGCATGAGCGCCGAGCAGAGAGCCAGCATGATCCAGGTGTGATAGCGCTTGAGCAGCAAGTACCCGAGCGCGCAGATGATGAGCACGAGCGAGCCGAGCTGTCCGTCAATGTAGTAGGACGTAGCCTGCGTGACGCTGACCGGATTGCCGGCCAAAAGCAGCGCCAGGACGATCCCCAGCCCTTTTTTCGCGGGAAAGGCGACTCTTATGGCAGCCAGACTGAAGAAAAAGGAAGCGGCCATGAGCAGCAGGTTGAATATTTTCCCGACTTCAATCTGGTCGGTCACCTTGTACATGACGGCATCCAGCATCCACGGCCCTTTGGCGTAATGATTGATCCAGAGGTGGAACGCGGACAAAATCTCCTTGTTGTCCATTTCCTCGATTGGCTTGGCGAGCGGCTTGAGCACGGGCGCGTCGTGGACCGGATTCCAGCCGTTTTTCAGCAAAATGATCGCTTCCTGGTGATAGGTCTGCCCGTCAAAGGAAAGGTCGAACGTATTGGCGCTGATGTACCAGCTACTTCCGACGACGAGGCCAAGTCCCGCGAGCAGGGCGAGCAGCCAGGTTGGACGGCGGAGAGGCACAAATACGGCCATCATGGCGAGCATGCAGGCCAAAGCGGCGAAGACGGCGAGCCAGAAGCTGACGGCCGTGACCGGGATGCCCAACAAAAAGAAAATCGAGGTACAAAGCACGATCGCGGCCATAAAAAACAGCAAAGCGGCCCCGATCAAAAACGAATACGTTGCAGTACGGTTATTCATCTGTATGTCTCCTGTTTTGCAAGCTAAAGGACTGGGAAGGCGCCAGCCAACAGGTGCAGGAGCGTGGCGAGCATGATCCCCAGCACCAGCCCTCCGGCAATTTCCCATCTGGTATGGCCCATGCTCTCGCGCAGCGGCGTGGGCAACAGGCTGCCAGGGTGCTCCTTTGCCAGCTTGTTGAGTGCGGCGGCATGCTTGCCTACGGCTCGGCGCAGCCCGGTTGCGTCAATGATGACAATAAACGTCACCGCCACGCCCAGACCGAAAACAGGATGAGTGAAGCCCTCCTGCAAGCCGATCAAAAACACGGTGGTGACCATGACGGTCGTGTGCGTGCTGGGAAAGCCGCCGTTTCCGACCATCTTTTTCGCTTCTGGTCCAAAGCGAAGGTAATTTATCAAAAATTTGGTTACTCCGGACACAAGCCAGCCAATAAATGGCGCGATCGCATAAAACATGGGCAAGCTCCTCTTTCTTGGTGATTACGATTGGGAAATGACAACCACGCCAACGACGATGATCGCCAGCCCGACGATACGTGTGAGCGACAGCGGCTCGTGAAAGATCAAAAAGGACAGCCCGGCTACCAGCACGTACCCGAGGGCCGCCATGGGATACGCGTAGGAAAGCTGCACTTTTTCCAGCGCGGCGATCCAGATGAACGCAGACAGTCCGTAAAGCGCAAGCCCCGCCATGATCGGCAGGTTGGTGAAATAATGCAGAAACTTCAACAGCAGCATGTCATTGTTGCCGGACAGCGAAGACGCCCCCATTTTCATGGCAATCTGACCGCTGGCGCTGAGCAGCACCGAGATGAGGATGAGAACGATAGATGGCATAGTGTGATCCACAACCTGTCTGTGTGATTAATATTCAAAGGTGTAAATGATGCCCGCTACGGTGATGGCGTAGAGCACGACTGTGATGAGAATCGGCTTGTCCTGCAGCAGCACTTTTTCAGGACTGCCGCCTTTGTCTGTGATCGTAATCAGGTACAGGTAGCGGAAAATGCCGAAGATCACGAACGGGATTGTCCACATCAGATGAATCGTGCGTCCCGAAGTAAAGGTGAACAAGCTGTAGCTGATAATCGTCGCCGTAGTGACAATTGTATTGAGCTGATTCAACAATTCGGACGAATAGCTGTCCAGTACTTTGCGATGCGTTCCTTTGTCCGCTTGCAGCAGAAGCAGCTCGTGGCGCCGTTTGCTGATCGCCAAAAACAGGGCCAGCAGCATGGTGCAGAGCAAAAACCACGGCGTGAACGGCGTGTTAATCATCAGGCTGCCGCCGATGGCTCGCAGCACAAACCCTGCGGAAATAATCATGACGTCGAGAATGACTACGTGCTTGAGCTTGAGCGAATAGGCGACATTGAGCACAAAATAAACAGCGAGGACAACCCCGAACAACCGATCAAAGTAAAAGGCGGAAAAAAGCGAGCCAGCCAACAGCAGCGCACCAAACGCCAGGGCAAGCGCAGGCGGCAGGGTGCCGGAGGCCATGGGCCGAAACCGCTTTTCCGGGTGGTTCCGGTCGTTTTTGATGTCCACGAAGTCGTTCAGGATGTAGACGCAGCCGGATACAAAGCAGAACAACAAAAACGCGAACAACGATTTGCCAATGACATCCGTGCTGACTTTGTGCAAGGAAAAGAGCAGTGCTGCGAAGACGAGCAAATTTTTCGTCCACTGGTGTGGGCGCAATTGACGAATCAGCAGGTAGACGATATTTTGCCGGACGCGGGAAGCCGTTTTCACGTCAACTTTTACGGAATTAGATGTTACCCCCATATTTCTCTCCAATCCAAAAAGAATATTGCTATCCTCCTAATGACGAAAAATGTAAATGGAAAGTTACACCTCGCCAATATAACGCTTCATTTTTGCGTAAAATTTGTGGTTTGTCCATATCTTATGGAGATTTTGTAAAATTTTGTAACTGGTCATTCGGAGGCGGCGGACGGTGGGGCAAATGGTTGGCGATCTCACGAAAAAACGCAGCTTCTGGCAAAGCGGAGTGCCAGCAAGCTGCGTTTTTTTCCCTTCTGTTCCGGTCAGTTTACGCGTGGGACCCTTTTGGCTGGCCTTTTCCACGAGTAAATCGACAAGTTGAGCAAAATGACGGCCAGGATGACAAGCTGCGGAATCGTCGTCTCCCAGTTCGCATAAATGCCGAGGTCCGGCAGGTGGAGCAGGAAGTCCTCGCTGTGCGCAGGCAGGGTGCCTGTGACCTGTAGCGCATGGATGCTGACCCCGATAAACTTGAAGGCCATGTAGTAAAGCAGCAGGCTGGCGACGAGGAAGAACGGACGGACAGGAATCCGCGCGCTCAGCCTGATGATGACGAAGCTGATGACGGCGAGCACGACCAGCGCTCCGACGATGCCGAGCATCAGGTCGGTCATGGAAATCGTCGCGGCCATCCCCATGTAAAAAATGATCGTTTCCGCGCCTTCGCGGACGACAGCGAGAAACGCAGTGAAAGCAAGCGACCAGAGCGCGCCTTTTGCCAGCGAGGAGCCGATTGATTTTTGCACAAAATCGTTCCACGCCTGCAAATTCGACTTTTTGTGGAGCCAGGCGCCGATGGTCAGCATGAAGAACACGGCAATGAGTCCGGTAATGCCTTCGATTGTCTCGCGGGAGCTGCCTGTCGTGAGGTTGGAAAAGACGATGCTGAGCACGATGGCGAGGATCGCCGAAGCCGCTACCCCGAGCGCGGCGCCTGACCAAATCCATTTGCGCTTGTCCGCATTGCCTGATTTTTGCAGGAAGGCGAGCAGCGACACGATAATCAGTATCGCCTCCAAGCCTTCGCGGAACAAAATCAGTCCCGCATCCCAGGCGGTGTAGGAGGAAGCGGTGGCGAACGGCTCCAGCTCTGCCTTCATCTCAGCGAGCAGGGCGGCTGCTTTGTCCCACTGTGGCGGGCTGGACAAAATCAGCGTCGGTACGGCGACCATCTTGGCTTCTATGCTGCTGTAGGTCGCGGGCGATTTGGTCATGACCACGCCTTCCACCAGAGGCCATGTGGCGATGAAGGTGTCCATTTTTCCGGCCGCTTCCTCCGCGTTCTGGCTGGCGATGTCCGCCTCCACAGAGCCGATGAGTTCAAGCAGGGTGGAGATGGACGGCTGCTCTGTGGAGTCTGTCGCCCCCGCCGCCTGCTGCCCGGCTTTTCCTGACACATAGTCTTGGACCGCTTGCAGCAGCGATTGCAGCTTTTCCGTACTTTTTTGCGGATTGGGCGGCTCGGTGTTCAAGGCGATGCGCGCGCCGCTTATTTTCACTTCCATATCGCCGTAGACGGGGGCGTTTTCCGAACGAACGAGGCTTTCGGCTTTGTACCAGCCTTCGACGAAGCTGTTGTACTGCTGCTTGGCTTGTGTCCAGTCGCTTGCTTCGACTGCAGCCAGGCTTTTTTCCAGAAAAGGCAGCAGGGCAGCGATTTGCTTGTGCGCCTTTTCTTTTGGCTGTGCCGGTGATTCCTGGGCCGTGACGTAGCGATCGGCGGCTTTGGCCAGGTTGGAGATGGCTGCGGCCGCGTCCTCCGGCTTGGACTGTACCTGGGCGAGAGCTTGCTCGGCTTGCGCGATGGCAGCCGACAGCGCCTGTGCGTCTGCTGAAGTATCCTCTGCGTTCGCAGCCCAGATCGTCTTCATGCTGGCAACGGCTTTTGTCGCTTCGTCCCAATTTTTATCGCCGCTGCTGATGAGCGCGTCGCTGGAGAGGGCGATCAACTGTTTGAGCTGCTCGGAAGCAAGTGGCGCTGCGAAGGCAGACGACAGCCCGGAGAGAAGCAGCAGCAGGCAGAGGAAAACGGAAAAAAGATAGCGTATCAAGGGATTCACTCCATCCTTGCTAGTTGGTTAAAACAGTGTGTCTCCGATGTAGCCGCCTTCGCTGGCGCCCGGCAGACAGGCGTACAGGCCGCTGCCGACGTGGGTAATGTATTCGTTGAGCAAATCGACAGATGCGAGCTTTTGTTGCATCGGGATAAACTGCTTGCGCGGGTCGCGGTTGAAGCAGATGAACAGCAGTCCGGCGTCCAACTGCCCGGTCCGCGCATCCAGTCCGCTCGAATAAGAGTAGCCGCGGCGCAGTATTTTGACTTTGCCCTCCATGTGGGCGAGAGCGACGTGGGAGTCAGCCGGAATGACCGGATTGCCGTTAGCGTCTTTGCGGTCCAGCTCCAGATCGTCGAACTCGTTTGTTTTTCCGAGCGGCGCACCGGAGTCGCGATGTCGGCCAAACGTATTTTCCTGGTCGTCCAGGGCAGAGCGGTCCCAGACCTCGATCCGCATGCGGATTCTACGCATGACCATGTAGCTGCCGCCAGTCATCCAGGCCGGTTCGTCGGAAGGTTGCACCCAGACGACTTCATCGGCTACAGCCGGGTCGCTGACCTTCGGGTTGTTGGTTCCGTCCTTGAAGCCCATCAAATTGCGCGGGGTAGAACCGCTCGGATCGGCTGCGCCCGTGCGCTGAAAGCCTTCCTGAACCCAGTGGAGGACAGCTTTGCCGCGCGCGATGCGGGCCAGGTTGCGCAGCGCGTGAAAAGCCACCTGCGGATCGTTGGCGCACACCTGGACGACGACGTCGCCGCCAGACCATTCCTTGCGTATTTCATCGCTGTTGAAGCGGGGCAAGTCGACCAGAGCGGCGGGCCGTTTGCCAGACAGTCCGAAGCGCTCGTCGAAGAAGGAAGCGCCGAGTCCAAACGTAATCGTCAGGCGCATCGGGTTCAGCCCCGCGCTCTCGCCTGTATCGGCAGGCGGGAGGTGAGGGCTGCCGCTTTCCTCGTCCGCGGTTTTGCCAGCCGTCAAGCGGGCTGCTGCTGCGGTCCAGCTCTGGAACAGCTTGCGCACATCGTCGAGCGAGGCCGTCGTTAAATCAAAAGCACTCATGCAGATAAAATCCTGCATAGGTGTAATGATCCCGGCCTGATGCTTGCCGTAAAAAGGAATGATGCCGTCGGCAAGCACAGGCGCTGCAGCGGCTTTTTCGCTGGAAGAAGCGGACGGCAGCAGCGATTTCACGCCGGTAGCGCCGAGAATCAGCCCGAGTCCGCCGACACCCGCCAGCTTCAGTGCCTCGCGACGTGTCAGCTTTGTGTTGTCGCTTGCGGGATGCTTGTTTTCCATCAGGTTAGCCCCCAATGATCGTGCCCATTTTGGACAGTGGTTCAGCCAGGGCATCGAGAGACTGGCTCAGTTTTTTCACCTGGTCTTCCTTCAACTCGGTGTACAACACGTAGCCGTTGTCCTTGCGGTAAGGCGCGAGCGCTGCGTCAAGCTCGGCAAAACGGGTTTCGATCTCTTTGGACAAAGCTTCGTCCTTGGCATCGACAGCAGGCTTGAGCACTTTGAAAATCTCGTGTGCGCCCTCTACGTTTGCCGCGAAATCGTACAGGTCGGTGTGGGAGTAGCGCTCTTCCTCGCCTGTCACCTTGCTGGTCGAAACTTCGTTCAAAAGCTCTACTGCGCCTGTTACGAGCATTTTCACGTCGATATCCACGCTCTCGACTTTCACGCGCAGTTGCTTGACGTCTTGCAGAAGCTGGTCTGCCACCGGGCCTTGGTCAGCGACGGACTTGGTTTCCCAGAGAGCTTTTTCCAATTTGTGATAGCCGCGCCATTCGTTATCGGGAACATCGCCTTCGCGAGCATCAATCCACGGGTCGAAGTCGCCGAGCGATTCCGCGATCGGCTCGATTCGTTCAAAGTAGGCGCGAGCTGGCGCGTACTCGCTTTTCGCTTTTTCCATGTCGCCAGCTTTGACGGCGGCCGTAAAGCTTTCCGTCGCTTTTACCAACTGGTCTGTCTGTTCAATGACCCATTTGCGGTAGGCGTCGATGGGAGCTTGCAGGTCTACGGCAGCGGTGTTCGCGGCGGTTTCGGCAGCGGCCGGCTTGTCCGGTTGAGCGGCTTCAGGCTTTTTCTCTTCCTTTGCCGTCTCGGTGCTGCCGCAAGCAGACAACAAGAGAGAAGATCCGAGCACAACGGCGGACAGCGGGTAACCCCATTTTTTCATCATCTGAAAACATCCCCTTAATTACCATATAAGTAGATTCTTATACATTGATAATAAAAATCATTATCATTCAGAAAAAATGTAAACCTTTCTTTGGCGGTTTGCAATATTTTTTTGTACAGAGAAGAATGTATAAGATTCTTATCCAGTATCAGCGCAACTAAGTCTGCGCCAAGTTTTCTGACAGGCTTGCCTACCGGTTTATTTTGCATGCCGGAACGAGGGGGGAGCGAGACAGAAAAAAAGGCCGCCGAGTCCGTTGCTCGACAAGCCTTTTGCGCGGGGTTCAATCAGCCAAATACTTCAGGAGAATGCTCTTTTCGTGGAGCAGATGTTCCTTCATCCTGGACTGGGCCGCTTCGGGGTCTTTGCTCTTGATCGCTTCGTAGATCGCTCTATGCTCGTGGAAAAACTGCGCGGAGACGGAGTGGTTCGAGTAAATTTCCATTCTGCGAGTCTCGCGAATGCCGATTTCCATTTGGTGGGAGAGCGATTCAAACAGATGCGCCAGGATGGAGTTGTGGGTGGCTTTGGCGAGTGTCAAGTGAAAAAGCAAATCGGTGCGCTCGCCTACTTCCTCGTCGCCGACGTGCTGCTCCATTTCCGCGAGGATGGCTTCCAAGGAGTGCAGGTCGTGATCGTCACGCTTGAGTGCAGCGATGGCGGCGTTGGAGACTTCCAGCGATTTTCGCACCTCGATCAGTTCGAGAATGGTTTGTTTGTTCGTTTGCAAGCCGCTGAGATCAGGCAGCAGGCTGTGCGCAGGGGAGGGGATGCTTCTTACCGTGCAATTGCCGCCCTGGCGAATCTCAATCAGCCCCATCGCCTTCAAGGCACTGAGCGCCTCGCGCGTGGTGGAGCGGCCGACGCCGAATCGCTCCGACAGCTCCTTGGTGGAGGGGAGCTTGGCTCCGGGTGGCAGCTCTCCGTTGAGAATGAGCGCTTTTAACTGCTCGGTGATGTGTTCGTAATGGTTTTTTTTGGCGAGCCTAGAGAGATCCATTTCAACACTCCTGTACAATCCGGTTTTTTCCAAAAGCTATTGTAACACGTGACGACGCCGGAAAAAGAGCGCGCTTCCCGCAGGCCAGGGCGCGACCGGGTGCTTAGCCGACGAGCAAAACAAACACGACGCCAGGGCCGTGCACCCCGATGGTCAGATCGTTTTCGATATCGGCGGAACGGCTGGGGCCGGAGATGAAATGAATCCCGGCAGGAAAGTCTGCGAGCTCGCGTCCGTCGTAGGCAGCCAACGCTTCCCCGAGCCTTGTCCGGAGCCGCTCTGCGGGGAGGATGGCGATAAACACGGCAGGCAGCAGGCTGACCGAGCGTCCGCTGTTTTCCGACGAGGTCACGACGACCGTTCCGGTATGCGCGACGCCGCAATCGACGAGCGCGATGCCGATATCGGCTTGGGCTGCCTGTGCCAGCAGCACGTCGCGATTGGCTGGATGCCAGACGGTGAAGGTGGAGTCGGGCAAACTTTCGGCCAGCCCGAGCGCGAGCAGCTCTGGCTGGTTTTGCACAAGAAACTGGCGGGCCTTCAGTTCGGCCGCTTTTTCCACGATGAACTGTTTGGCTTCACGCATGGTCGCAAAACGGCAGAAGTGTCCGCCAGCTTTTTGCCAATTGTCGCGGAAAAGCGCGATCTTGTCCTCCAGCGCAAGCGCGTGGGTTCGCCAAAAATCAGGAGCGCCTTTGTACGGGTGCACAGGCGGCGAAGCGGGCATCGGCCTGCCCAGTCGGTTTGTAATCATTTGAATGAAGGCTTTTTGCGCGTCACTCATGGTCGTCGACTCTCCTTTCGCGTTTGCGCAGCTCTTCTTCCAGCCGGGCTTGTAGTTGCGGGCTTAGTTCCTTGCGTTCGTCGCCGAGCACGTGCGCCAGGGCAGGCCACTTTTCGCGAAAAGACTGCGCAGGGATCGCAGGCGTGTGCCGATACTTGCTCCAGCCTTGCAAGGGTCCGCGCTTCGCTTTGATGGCAAAGTCGTGCAGCCCCAGCTTTTGCCCGAGCCTGCCCAGCGTAAGGACCCGCCTGAGCCGTCTGTGGTCGGACATGATGTAGCGAAAGCCTTTCATGGCCCATGCTTCTTCGGGGGCGGTATTGCCTGCTTCTGCCTTGCGCTTGCGCAAGTAGACGAGCATGTCGTGCAGCGGAATTTTGACCGGGCACGCTTCGTAGCAGGCGCCGCACAGGCTGGAAGCGTAGGCGATGTCGTCCCACTCCGCCACGTTTTTTTGCAAGGCAGGCTTGAGTACAGCCCCGATTGGCCCGCTGTACGGCCCGCCGTAAGCGTGTCCGCCAATGTGCCGATACACGGGACAGGCGTTGAGGCAGGCTCCGCAGCGGATGCAGTTCAACAGCTCCTGAAAATCCGGGTCGCCGAGCTGCAGCGAGCGGCCGTTGTCGACGATGATGATGTGCATTTCCTCCGGCCCGTCGCTGTCTAGGGCGCGGCGCGGTCCACTGATGCCGGACATGTAGACGGTCAGCTTTTGCCCGGTGGCGGAGCGCGGCAGGAGCGTAGCCATGACCTCCAAGTCAGCCCAGGTCGGAATGATGCGCTCCATGCCCATGAGCGAGATTTGCGTTTTCGGCACAGTGCTGACCATCCGCGCATTGCCCTCGTTTTCAAACAGGACGATGGAGCCTGACTCGGCGATGGCGAAGTTGACGCCCGTCATGCCGATGTCTGCTTCGAGGAACTTTTCGCGCAGCTTCCGGCGCACAAACCCGGCGAGCACGGCCGTATCGGGGGGCAGCGACTCGCCTGCTTCTTTCGACAAAAGCTCCGCAATTTGCGTCCTGTTTTTGTGGATGGCGGGGATGATGATGTGCGACGGTCCTTCTTTCGCTAATTGAATGATGTATTCGCCGAGATCGGTTTCGATCGACTCGATGCCTTGTGCTTTCAGCGCTTCGTTGATGTGTACTTCTTCGGACACCATCGACTTTGACTTGACGACGGTGCGCGCTCCGCGTTTCTCGGCGATGGCGAGCGTGATCGCCGCCGCTTCTTCCGCCGTGTAGGCAAAATGAATCTGGGCGCCGTTCGCGCGGGCGTTGTCGATGAACTGATTGAGGTAATAGTCGAGGTGGGCGATCGTATGCAAGCGAATTTGCCGTCCGCGCTCGCGCCACTCCTCCCAGTTACCTTGCTCTGACGCTGCTAGCTGCTTACCGTCCCGCAGCCGCTCGGTGGTGTATTTGACCGCGTTGCGCAAAAATTCGTCCTGCAAAGCCGCCCTGGCCCTGTCTGCAACGGATGCTTTCTTAGCGCTTTTCACCGTTTTTCACTCCCTCGTACAGTAATTCAGCCAGATGCATCACGCGCACAGGCTCTCCGCGAAAGCGCAGGTTGCCCGAGATGTTGAGCAGACAGCCCAGATCAAGGCCAACGAGCACCTCTGCTTCTGTCTCCAGGACGTGATCGGCCTTTTCCGTCACCATCGCCCCTGATATTTCGCTCATTTTCACGGCAAAAGTACCGCCGAAGCCGCAGCAATCTTCGGCAAACGGAAGCGGAACCAAATCGAGTCCCCGAACTTGCTGTATCAGTTGCAGCGGCTCCTCGCTGACGCCGAGCAGGCGGCTCCCGTGACAGGAGGGATGGTAGGTAACCTTGTGCGGAAAAACAGCCCCCAAGTCCGTGATGCCCAACACGTTCACGACAAACTGGGTAAACTCGTACGTTTTGTCGCGCAATTGCTCCGCTTTTTGCCGCAACACAGGGTCGTGCTCGAACAGCTTCGGGTAGTAATGATGAATCATGCCCGTACAGGAGCCGGACGGAGAAATGACAAAGTCGCTGTCGTCAAAAGCCGCAAGCAATGTTTTGGCCGCAGCTCTGGCCTCGTCCCAGTATCCGCTGTTAAAGGCCGGCTGACCGCAGCACGTCTGTACATCGGGAAACTGCACTTGCACGCCGTATCCGGCAAGCAGGCGAACCATCGCTTCTCCCACCTGCGGATACAGGGCGTCACTCAAACAGGTAATGAACAGAGAGACTTTCACGCGATCACCTTCTCAAACCAATTTTTTACTTATCAGCTTATTATACATGTCGGGAGGTTAATAGTCTGAAAAATGAAACGATCGACGCGTAAAGCGGAAAAGCTGGCAGAAGCGTTCGTATTGGGCGTTGGGATGCGCACAGGACGTACCGGGGCAGGGGGCGACCAGGGGATTTTTTCCTGCCTGATTTTTGTGCTGCCGCAAGGGTTGAGCTTGGGTAGCAGCTTGTGTAAACTGTTCATAATTAAGCGGCAGGAAGCGACGAAAGCGGAAAGCCGTTCAGGGAAAAAAGCAGGCAAAGAAGGTGTTGCGCATGGCGAGACAAAAACTGCACATCGACGAGCTGTACGAAGTGTCGGGCAAGATTCTCGTGGAAAAAGGCTACGCTGGCTTTCATTTCAAGCTGGTAGCCGATCAATTGAATGTAAGCCGCAGCACCATCTACGAGTATTTTTCCAATAAGGACGAGCTGATCGCCTCATTGATGGTCCATTTGATGGAAAAAGTCATGAGCGAATACGAGCGACCGGACAGCGAGCCGGCTCCTTTGGCGAGATTGCGGAAGATGTTTGACTCGTTTATGAAGTACGCGGACATTCACCAGATTTTGCTGTTTGCTCCGTTTGTGAACGGCGAGTCGTCTCCCGGCGTGAACGAGGCGATGACGACACTGCGCCAGCAGCATCATTTGCTGAATCGGCGGCTGATCGAGCTGATTGACACCTGCAAGCAGGACGGAGCGATTCGGGGCGATATTCCGAGCGAGCTGATCGCCAATCTGTTGTTTCAGGCCATCCAAATCCCCAAGCATCCGGGAGTGGCCGAGACAGAGTGGAATCGCCTGATTTTTCAGGTGATGCTGGAAGGCTACGGGGCAAAAGTCGGGCGCGATTTACACAAACGAGAGCAAAGCTCAACACTCTCTTAACACTTCCCTGCTATGCTTGTCTTAAAGTCACCAAGTGAATAACGTCTGTAAGTGGGCCGAGACGTGGAGAAAGCCCTCATGCAGCGACAGCTTTGGCAATGCGGACCGATGGTATCGGTTTGTTGTTTGCATGCTGTTGTCTTGCGTGAGGGCTTTTTGTGTTTCCCCAAAAAGAAAGGAGCGAGCAGGAGGCTTTGTTAGATACCGCTTTGTATGACGCGTATTTTTTTGATCTGGACGGGACGATCTTCATTGGGGATCGGCTGCTGCCCGGCGTGGGAAAAACGTTTGCCGCCTTGCGTGCGAACGAGAAGAAGATCATGTTTTTGACGAACACCACGGTGCAGACGAGAGCGGACTGCCAGGCGCGGCTGGAAAAGCTTGGCCTCTGCGTGGAGCGCGAGGAAATCATGACGGCAGCTTATGCGGCGGGCCTGTATTTTCAGCAGCAGGCAGACAGCGCGCGTGTGCTGGTTGTCGGGGAGCGCGCGCTTGCCGCAGAGCTGGCGAGTTTTCAGATCAGGCAGGTGCAAGCGCCGTCGCAAGCTACGCATGTGCTGGTCGGCATGGACAGAACGTTCACCTACGAAAAATTGCTGCTGGCGGCCGATGCGCTGCGAAACGGAGCCAAGCTGATTGTAGCCAACCCTGACCCGGTATGCCCCGTACCAGGCGGTGCGATTCCGGATACGGGAGCGCTGGCGCGGGCGATTGAAACCGCAGGCGGCGCGACTGTCTGGGCCATGACGGGAAAGCCGTCCCGCTTCTATGCGGAGCAAGTTTTTCAGCAGTTGAACGTCCGGCCGGAACAGTGCCTGATGGTAGGCGATCGGCTGGAGACGGATATTTTGCTCGGCAAAAACAGCGGAATGAAAACCGCGCTCGTGCTGACAGGGGTGACGACGTGCCATGAGCTGGAGCGTGCGGGCATCCGGCCGGATTTTGTCCTGCCTACGCTGGATGGCAGCGCGCACGACAGACAAGAGCAGCAATGTAGATGAAAGCTTTACATTTTCCAAATATTTGCTTATCAAGCGGTTGATATGATCGGGTGATGAAGCACCAACGCCAGAGGTTCAGGGGGGATTGTCGTGGCAGAAGTGGAATTGCGACGCATTTCCAAAATGTACGAGCGGCAAAAGGTCGTCAATGAAGTCAGCGCGCTCATTGCGCCGGGAGAGTTTTTTGTGCTGGTCGGTCCTTCGGGCTGCGGCAAATCGACGACGCTGCGCATGATTGCCGGACTGGAAGACATCAGCGAAGGAGAGCTGTTGATTGGCGGCAAGCGAGTCAACGAAGTCGCGCCGAGCGGGCGAAATATATCCATGGTCTTTCAAAATTACGCCTTGTATCCGCATTTGACGGTCAAAGATAACATTTTGTTCGGCTTGCAGGTTCGCAAAGTGGACAAGCAGGAGCAGGCCAAGCGGCTGGAGCGGGTGGCCGAGATGCTCGGGATCGCCCAGCTTTTGCACAGAAAGCCAAAAGAGCTGTCGGGCGGTCAGCGGCAGCGGGTGGCGCTCGGCCGGGCGATTGTCAGCCAGCATCCGATCTGTCTGATGGACGAGCCGCTGTCCAATCTCGATGCCAAGCTGCGCGGGCATATGCGGACGGAGATTCGGCAACTGCAACAGGAGCTGGGAATCACGATGATTTACGTCACGCACGATCAGGTCGAGGCGATGACAATGGGCGACCGGATGATGGTGCTGCGCGACGGCGAGGTGCAGCAGGTAGGCAGGCCGCTCGACGTGTACAACCGTCCGGCGAACCTGTTTGTGGCCGAATTTACCGGGGCGCCGCCGATGAATACGACAGAGGGCGTTTGGCGAAGCAATGGCGCGCAGTCCGGCGTCGAGCTGACGAATGACCCGAGCAGACGGTTTTTGCCGCTCGGTCTACAGGCAGGCATCAAGGGCGGGACGCCCGTTGTGCTCGGCGTGCGCCCCGAGGCGTTGCAGCCGCTGGAGGCAGGCAGCCCGCTCGATGAGAGCCGTTCGTTGCTTGTCAGCGTGCAGGGCGTGGAGATTCTCGGTTCCGAGACGATTGTGGAATTCAGGCTGGGCGACAAGCTGTGGAAGGCAAAATGGAACGGGCAATGGCCGTGCCGCCGGGGAGATGTGCTGCGCGTCGGCTTTGCCGCAGAGCAAGTCAGCCTGTTTGATTCGCAATCGGGAAAAAATTTGGCCATCACGGCCGGAACAGAAAAGGGAGAGATACTGCGATGCGTACAGTAGTGAAAAGTCTGTTTTCAGTCGCCATGAGTCTGGCGCTTATTACAGGGTGCTCCAGCGGGACTTCCACCACAAGCGGCAATTCGTCGGGGCAGACGGGACAAGCTGCGCAGACGGGGACGCCGGAGACAAAGCCCGCGGAAAATACCGAGCTGTCCTTCTTTTATCCGGTGGCAGTCGGCGGTCCCCTGACCAAAATCGTCGACGGGATGGCAGAAGAGTTCAACAAGGCGAACCCGGGCATTACCGTCAAGCCGGTCTACACAGGCAGCTACCAGGACACGACGACGAAAATCCAGGCGGCCGTGCAAGGAAAAACGCCACCTGACGTAGCTGTCATGCTCTCGACCGAGCTGCACACGATGATGGACATGGACGCCATCCTGCCGCTGGACGAATTTATTGCCAAAGACGGCGGCAGCGAGTACGTGAACGATTTCTTCCCCGGCTTCCTGGCCAACTCCCAGGTCGACGGCAAGACGTACAGCATTCCGTTCCAGCGCAGCACGATCGTTTTGTATTACAACAAGGAAGCGTTCAAGGAAGTGGGCCTCGATCCGGAAAAGCCGCCTGCGACGTGGGAGGAGTTGGCCGAGTACGCGAGCAAGCTGACCAAGGACGGACGCTGGGGTCTGGAAATCCCTTCCTCCGGCTTCACCTACTGGATGTATCAGGCGCTGGCCTTGCAAAACGGCAAAAACCTGATGACCGAGGACGGCAAAAAAGTGTTTTTCGACACGCCGGAAAATGTAGAAGCGCTGCAATACTGGGTCGACCTGGCGAAAAAGCATAAGGCGATGCCGGAGGGCGTGATCGAGTGGGCGACCGTTCCTTCCGACTTCCTCGAAGGCAAGACAGCGATGATGTTCCATACGACCGGAAACTTGACCAACGTGAAAAACAACGCCAAGTTTGACTTCGGCGTAGCGTTTTTGCCAGCGAAAAAGAACTTCGGCAGTCCGACGGGCGGCGGCAACTTCTACATGTTCAAAGGAACGGATACGAAGAAGCAGGAAGCGGCCTGGAAGTTCATCCGCTTCATGACCGAGCCGAAGCGCGCGGCACAGTGGAGCATCGACACGGGCTATGTCGCGACGCGCAAATCTGCCTATGAGGAAGAGATCATGAAGCAGTACGTCAAGGACTTCCCGGCAGCGGCAGTCGCGCGCGACCAGTTGGAGTACGGCCATGCCGAGTTTTCCACGCACAATAACGGCAAGGTGACAAAAGCGCTGAACGACAACTTGCAAGCGGTCATTACCGGAAAGGCGAGTGCTGCGGAAGCGCTGAAAAAGGCGCAGGAAGAGGCAGACAAAGTGCTTGCGCCATTCAACAAATAAGCGAAATCGAGCGAGGCATATGGAGGAGCGACGATGGGGGAACTACGAGCAAAATGGAAAGTGAATATGTACGCCTGGCTGCTGCTCCTTCCCTCCCTCATCTTCCTGCTGCTGTTTACCTTCTACCCTGTGTGGCAAACGGTCATTCTCAGCTTTCATCAAGCGGATCTGGGTTCCCCAGAGCCGTTTTTTAACGGGGTAGACAACTACAAGCAGATGCTGGAAGATGATGTGTTTTGGAAGGTGCTGACCAACAATCTCTGGTTTGCGTTGGGAACGGTTCCGACGAGCGTGGCTCTGGCGCTCGGCATGGCGCTGTTTGCCAACAAAGCGCTGCGGGGCAAAAGCTTCGTCCGCACCGCCTACTTTTACCCGACGGTGGTTCCGATGATTGCCGTCGCCAACGTCTGGCTGTTTATTTACACGCCGGAGTACGGGGCGCTCAGCCACGTGATGGAGTGGTTCGGAAAAGGCGATATCAACTGGCTCGGCGATCAGGCGAACGTGATGTGGGCGATGATTTTCATGGTGATCTGGAAGGAAGCGGGCTACTTCATGATCTTTTACTTGGCGGGGCTGCAAAACATCTCCCAGGAGCTGTACGAGTCTGCCGCGATGGAAGGAGCATCGGCGTGGACGGTGTTTCGCCGCGTGACGTTTCCGCTGCTCATGCCGACGACGATGTTTGTCAGCATTATCGCGTTTACGAACTCGTTCAAGCTGGTCGATCACCTGGTCATCATGACAAAGGGCGGCCCGGACAATGCCAGCAACCTGCTGCTGTACTACATTTACGAAACGGCGTTCTCCTTCTGGGATCAAGGGATGGCGTCCGCTTTGACCATCGTGATGGTCGTGCTACTGCTCGCGGTGGCTGCTGTGCAATTTTTTGGTCTGGATAAAAAAATTCACTACAACTGAGGGGGAGAGCAGATGGCCCGCAAAATTACAACCGTCGGCATGTACGTCCTGGCTGTACTCTGGCTGTTCCCTTTGCTCTGGGTGCTCTGGACGTCGCTTCGGCCGAGAGAGCTGGCGACTTCTTGGACACTCAGCGCCGACTTTACGCTGGCAAACTTCGCGAAGGTGTGGGACGCGGCTCCTTTTGCCCAGTATTACTTCAATACGTTTTTGATCGTCGCAGGCGTGTTGATCGCGCAAATGATTACGGCTACGCTGGCGGCGTATGCCTTTGCCAAGCTGCGCTTCTGGGGGCGGGATGTGCTGTTCGTGCTGTTTCTCGTGCAGCTCATGGTTCCGGCTGACATCCTTATTTTCCCGAACTACAACGTGCTGCGCGACTTGGCGTTGCTCGATACGAAAATCGGCATCATGCTGCCGTACTTCGCTTCCGCCTTTGGCGTGTTCCTGTTGCGGCAAACGTTCAAGACGATCCCGCACGAACTGGAGGAAGCGGCGCGCATGGAAGGCTGCTCCTGGCTGCAAATTTTGTGGCGGGTGTACGTTCCGCTGGCGCGGCCGACCTACATTGCGTTCGGCCTCGTTTCGGTCAGCTATCATTGGAACAACTTCATGTGGCCGCTGATTGTCACCAACTCGGTAGAAAACCGCCCGTTGACGGTAGGGCTGGCGATTTTTGCCCAGTCGTTTGAGACCGGGGCACAGTGGGCAGAGGTCAGCGCGGCTACGATGATGGTCATTTTTCCGTTGCTGCTCGCCTTTTTGCTGTTCCAACGCCAGTTCATCAACAGCTTCATCCATTCCGGGGTGAAATAAAGGAAAGGGGAACGATCCATGAAGGAGCAAAGTGCTTTTGCCGTATCCAGCTACGCCTTGTTTGACCTGCCGCTGCGCGAAGCCGTCGCCAGGCTGATGGACGCGGGCTGGACTTCGATCGAGATCATGTGCGAAGCAGGCCATGCCGAGCTGTTGGCCTGGTCCCGGGAGCAGCTTGCCGAGCTGAAAAAGCAGGGAGAAGAGCGGGGCATCACCTGGTCGATTCACGCGCCGATCAGCGGCTGCAACCTCGCCGCCGGCACAGGCCCAAGCCGGGAAAAGACGTTGGAGACGATGAAGCGGTGTCTGGCGATTGCCCGCTTTTTGGACAGCACGCACGTAGTCATGCACGCAGGGGAAGTAGCCGACGCTCACGATGCGGACAGCCGTGCGCGCGGGGTCGAGCATGTCAGCGAGGCTGCTCGGCTGCTGACGGCGGAAGTCAGCGACGGCAGAACGACGCTGGTGCTGGAAAACGTGCCGCCTTATCCTCGCGTGCTGGGCTGGAATGTCGATGATTTGCTCGCGGTGTGCAAGGCCGTTGATTCTGCGCATCTGGGAATTGCCTATGACGTCGGACACGCCCACCTGATCCGCCCAGGGTACGCACTTGAAGCGCTGGAAACGGTATTTCCTTACGTCTCTGTCTTGCACATCAGCGACAACGGCGGCGAGACAGACGAGCATCTGGCGGTAGGGGAGGGGACGATTCCGTATGCGCAGGTGTGGTCGGCTTTGCAAGCCGGAAGCTTTGCGGGAAGCCGGGTGATCGAAACAAAGCAGCTCGCCTGCGCACGGCGCAGCGTGGAGCGAATCATTGCGCAGCTTTAAACGAACAGGAGGCTCCTATTATGGATATGGAGACGATTTTGAAAACGAATCGGATTATCGCTGCGACGGAGCAGGATCGGCTGGCAGAGGCGATGGATTCGGCGGCCTGCGCGATTTTGCTCATGTACGGGAAGCTGACTCGGCTGATGGCCGAAGCGGACGCGATCAGCCAGGCGAGCAAGCCGATTTTTTTGCACACAGACCTGATGAACGGCCTGTCCAATGACAAAGAGTCGTTCCGCTTCCTGTCTGCGTATATCAAACCGACCGGGATTGTCACGACGAAAGGCCCGATGATTCGCGCGGCAAAAAAAGAAGGGATGCTGACGATCCAGCGCGTGTTTTTAATTGATACGACCTCGCTTACGACGACGATCAAAAACGTGCTGGAAAACCAGCCGGACGCCATCGAAATCATGCCGGGCATCGCCCCGTCGATTATTGCGCACATCAAGGAGCATTTGCCGCAGCCGATCATTTTGGGCGGGCTGATCTGGAACAGGCAGCAGGTCGCGGAAGCGCTGGCGAATGGCGCGGATGCCGTTTCTTTGAGCAGGGCGGAGATGTGGAATGACATAACCGAGTAGGATGGGGGAAAGCCGCAGTTTTCCGGTACACATATGCACATTTGCGCATAGACACTTGCTGGCGGATCAGGTAAAATTGTTGATAATTGATAACAATAATCATTTTCAATAAATAACCAGTTTACTTTTTATGTGCGTCTTTTACGGGGTGCTGCTTATGAATACGCTGGAAAAAATGGAAACCTTCATCGTGCTCGCGGAATGCGGCTCTTTTACCGAGTCTGCGAAGCGGCTTTTTTGCTCACAGCCAACCATCAGCCACCATATTCAACAACTGGAAGAGTTGTTTGAGTCGCCGCTCGTGCAACGGTCGGGGAAGCAGGTGCAACTGACGCGGCAGGGCGAGATTTTGCTCCGCTATGCCAAGCAGATTTCGCATCTGGTCGAGGAGGCGGCTGTGGAGCTGAAGCGCATCAGCGAGCAGGAGCGGGTACTGTCTGTCTACGTCAGCAACTACATTGCCGGGTACTTTTTCTCCGACATTCTCAATGAGTTTCATGCGATTTTGCCGCACAAGCCGTTGGAGATCAATACGTATTGCTACAGCGACCTCATCCGCTGCTTTCAGGAGGGCCGGACGCACTACGCGTTAATGCCGATCTATCCCGAGGATGATTATATACGCAAAAACTTTGAGACTTCTGTTTTGTTCGAGGAGGAGCTTCTGCTCATCTTGCCTGTCGACCACCCTTTGGCCAAAAGAAGGCTGCTGTACGCGCGCGACTTGCACAATGAAACCGTGCTGCTTCCGAAAAGCGAGTATTTGCAGCAATACGTCATCAACCATTTGAGCAGCCGCCAGGTGAAAACGCGCTTTTTGCAAATGAGCAACTTCGAGACGATCAAGCAGGCGGTCAAGTCGCGCCACGGCATCGCCTTCCTTCCATCCGGGGCGGTAAAGGAAGAGCTGAAAAGAGGCGAGCTGGTCAATGTGCCCGTCTCGTCTTTGCAAATCAGACGGCAAAACGGCTTTGTGTTCCGCAAAAATGCCGAGTTGAGCCAGGCGGATCGCGCCTTTTGCCAAAACGTCGAGCAGTATTTGCGGACGGTTTAGGTTTAGTGGACATTGGCATTGCCATAAAAAAGACGGCCTGTTTCCCGCACGTATCGGTGTGGGGGACAGGCTGTTTTTCATAAGCGCAACATGGCGAGACTGCGAACGAAGCGAAAAAGCAAGGCTTGTGCTCTGTGGGCACCAAGGCTTTGCCAGTAGCTTGGCGCAGCCGGGTTTGCTAATGCGCGACGCTTGCGGGACAAGCGTTGGAAAGATTTGTGCTATCAAGAAAATGAATAGATGGATTCAAAAATATTATGCGGGAATGAGGGCGGTTGAAGCGCGCGGAATTTCAAAAAACGCCCCCTACAAGTGGGATTGATATTCATTATCAATCAAATTAAGATGGACCTAGTTTTCGGATACAAACACATACAGGAATGTAGGAGGTTATTTCCTTGTTGAAGCGCAAGTCTTTCGGACTTTTTCTCAGTTATTTGCTAGTGCTGTCGACCTTCGTGCTTGGTTGCCAGTCCAATCAGGGCGCCGCACCGAGCCAGCCCCAGAACGACGCGGCCAAATCCGGCGAAGCCGCGAGCGCCGCACCGCAAACAGTGCCAGAGTTGAAAATCGGCTTGCCGAGCGACGCCGGCCCGCTGAACATCTACACCGGAAACATCGACTATTTGACAGAGCTTGTGTTTGACAAATTGTTCTCGCCGTCGCCTTACGTGGAAAAGCCGCAGCCGTGGCTGGCGGAATCGGCCCAGCAACTGGACGATGTGACCTGGGTGGTCAAAATCCGCTCCGGCATCAAGTGGCATGATGGGACGCCATTCACTGCGG
The DNA here is from genome assembly GCF_058788915.1 of Brevibacillus sp. FW301-21C12A. Classification (NCBI taxonomy): domain Bacteria; kingdom Bacillati; phylum Bacillota; class Bacilli; order Caryophanales; family Paenibacillaceae; genus Brevibacillus; species Brevibacillus sp. FW301-21C12A. Next base: position 9,755 of record NZ_JBYTBG010000019.1, on the reverse strand, counting down.
AGGACGTCAAATTCACGTACGAATACTATCGCGACGGTCCAGCCAACCGCCATACGCACCACGTGAGCGAAGTGCCGCACATCTCCAAAATCGAGCTGGACGACCCTTCGACGGTCCGCTTCACTTGCGCCTACGCGTGCCCGACGCTGGAGCGGATTACTTTTGCCGACCTGCCGATCTTGCCCAAGCATATTTGGGAAAAGGTGCAAAACCCGCGCAAATATACAGATTTGCCGATCGGAACCGGGCCGTACAAGCTGGTCGAGTACAAAGCCGATCAATACTACAAGTTTGAAGCGAACAAAGACTACTTCATGGGCAGCCCGCTCGTCGACACGCTCGTGATGCCGGTCATCAAAGACCCGACCGCGATCTTCAACGCACTGCGTGCAGGAGAGATCGACATTTCCGCCAGACCTGTCCCGGCCGAGCTGGAAGCATCCTTCCAAAACCAGGCCAACATGAAAGTGGTACAAACCGCGCCGCTGTCGCTGGTCGAGCTGAAGCTCAACTACGAAAAGGCGCCATTCAATCAGGAAGCGTTCCGCAATGCCATGTCGCTCGCGGTGGACCGCCAGGCGATTACGGATACGGTCTTGCTTGGAAAAGGGCGTCCGGGCTTAAAAGGCTATCCTCACCCGGATTCGCCGTGGACCAACCCGAACTTGAGCACGCCGTATGACGCAGAAAAAGCAAAAGCCGTCATGGACGAATTGAAGCTGACAGACAAAAACAACGACGGCGTCCGCGAGATGGCAGACGGCAAGCCGCTCGCCTTTTCGCTGAAAGTGCCTTCCACAGAGCCGGCGTGGATTCGCGCGGCCGAGATGCTCAAGGAGCAGTACGCCAAAGTCGGGATCAAAATTACCGTCGAAGTGCTCGACTCCGGCACGATGGCGACCGTATCGCAAACCCGCGACTTTGACCTCGTGATCGGAACCATCGGGGCGCACGGGGTAGCAGACCCGGATCAGTTTGTCATGTCTCACCGTTCTTCTTACCTGTGGAACAAAACGATTCCATATCCGGCGATGGACGAGCTGACCAAGCAGTGGATGGCGGAAACAAGCGTAGACAAGCGCAAGGAAATCGCGTTCAAAATGCAGGAGCTGTTCAACAAGCAACCGACCAGCATCGTGCTGTACTACCCGGAAGAGAAGTTCGCCTACAACGCGCAAAAGTTTGACAAATGGGTAGAGTCGCCCGGGTTTGGCGTCATCAACAAGTTTTCCATGCTGCCAGACGGCGCGAAAAAGGCTGTAGCCAAAGAGTAAGACGGGGGGAGCTGTGATGAGTGGGAGCGGGTTCTCCGCGGCATTCGGCAAGAAACTGATTCAATATGTGCTGGTGCTCGCCGTGGCGTTGACGATCAACTTCGCCCTGCCGCGGCTCGCACCCGGCGATCCGCTGGAATTTTTCTTTGGCGAAACGACAATCAACGAGCTGACGCCAGAGCAGCGCCAGCAAGTGGAGCGGGAGCTTGGGCTGGATCGCTCGCTCTGGCAGCAATACGCGGATTTTATGACAGGAGTGTTCCGGTTTGATCTCGGCAGCTCCATCAAATACGGAAAGCCAGTGACGGAAGTATTGGCAGACAGGCTGCCGTGGACTTTCCTGCTGGTAGCTCCCTCCCTCGTTCTGAGCGCGGTCATAGGCATTGCTATCGGTGCCTATGCCGCGTGGAGCCGGGGGAAGCGGCGCGACCTGCTTTTTTTGACGGGGATGCTCACGATTGAATCCATTCCCGGCTTCTGGATCGGCATGCTGCTGATTGCGGTGTTTTCCGTCAGCATGGGCTGGTTCCCTTCCTTTGGCGCGGTGCCGATCGCCTTTTCCGGAGGCGGTGCCGACTACGCGCTGGCCGTGCTCAAGCATATGACCCTGCCTGTGATGACGATTACGGTTGCTACCGTCGGAGGCAATTTTTTGCTGACCCGGTCGTCGATGCTCGACACGCTGGGCCAGGATTATGTGCTGATGGCGGAGGCAAAAGGGGCGAGCAAGCGCAGCCTGATTTTCAATCATGCCCTGCGAAACGCCCTCTTGCCCGTCTATACGCACATTACGATGAGCCTCGGTATTTTGGTGAGCGGCGCTGTTGTCGTGGAGACAGTCTTTTCCTATCCGGGCGTCGGTCGCTTGCTCTATGAGAGCGTGATCGCACGGGATTACCCGATGATGCAGGGGGTATTTTTAATCATTACGCTGGGTGTGATTGCGGCCAACCTGCTGGCGGATGTGACTTATCCGCTGTTTGACCCGCGCGCCCGCCAAAGAAAGCAGGTGGAGGAGTCCCCATGAGTCGGATTGGTTCCAAAATGATTGGCTGGCTTGGCGTTGTCTTGCTGGCAATCGTCCTGCTGCTCGCGCTCGTGGGACCTTACGCAGTTCCGTACGACGCCAGCGAGCAGTCTGGCGCCCCGTTCCAGCCGCCTGGCCGAGAGCATTGGCTTGGCACAAATGACATGGGGCAGGATATCCTGGCCGAGCTGGTAGTGGGCGCGAGGACCTCGCTTACGGTTGGGATTGTCGCCGCCTTGCTGGCTACGCTGATCGGCACGGTGGTCGGCCTGGTCTCCGGCTATTCGGGAGGTTGGCTGGACGCTGTTTTTATGAGAATCGTGGATATTTGCCTGACGCTGCCGTTTTTGCCCCTGATGATCGTGATTGGCGTGTACATCGGCCCGAGCCTGTTTACGCAGGTGCTAGTGATTACCTTGGTCATGTGGGCGGGAAAGGCGCGGAAAATCCGGGCGCAGACGTTGTCGCTGCGCACGCGAGGCCCGGTCCAGGCTGCGCGGTCGATGGGCGCAGGGCATCTCTACATTTTGCGTCGGCACGTTTTTCCCAGCATCCTGCCTTTGGTGATTCCGCAGTTCGTGCAGGCTGTCAACGTCTCGATCATGATGGAATCCTCGCTGAGCTTTTTGGGCATGGGCGATCCGTTGTCCAAAAGCTGGGGCAGCATTTTGTTTTACGCCAACTCGCGCAGCGCCTTTTTGACGGAGGCGTGGATGTGGTGGGTAATTCCGCCGGGGCTGTGCATTGTCGTGACGGTGCTCGCCTTTTCGTTGATCGGCTACTACTTGGAGGAGCGGGTAAATCCGCGGCTGCGCGCTTATCAGGCGACTTCTGCCAAGGGAGGCCAGACGACGCCGCAAAACGGACCGTCCGCGTCCGCTGCGAAGATCGCGACAGCAGAGGCGCTGCTGGAAGTCCAAAATCTGACTGTTCGCTATCCAAAAGAGAGCGGAGTGGTCAATGCGGTGGATCAGGTCAGCTTCACGGTGTCCAAGGGCGAGGTGCTCGGCCTGGTCGGAGAGTCGGGCAGCGGCAAGAGTACGGTAACTTCGGCAGTCATGCAGTTGTTGAAGCCGCCAGCGCTCGTTTCGCACGGCGCGATTTATTTTGCGGGCCGTGATCTGACCCGGCTCTCCCCGGAGGAGATGAGGGAGTTGCGGGGAAACCGGATTGCCTTGATTCCCCAGGCGGCTATGAACGCGCTCAACCCTGTGATGAGCGTGCGCGAGCAGTTGGCGGAAGCGGTCAGATCGCATCAGCAAATGCCCAAGGACGAGTTGCAGAAACGAATCGACGAGGTGCTTGCGCAAGTCGGACTCGCTCCGAAGTGGGCCACCGCTTTTCCGCATGAGCTGAGCGGCGGCATGCGCCAGCGGGTCGTCATCGCGATGGCGCTGATGAACAAGCCCGATCTGGTCATTGCCGACGAGCCGACGACGGGGCTCGACGTCATGGTTCAGGTGGAGATCATCAAGCTGCTGAAGGACTTGCAGCGCACGCTCGGGCTGTCCATGGTGTTCATTTCGCACGATCTTCCTGTCGTTTTGAGCCTGGCTGACCGCACGATCATCATGAATCAGGGCAAAATTGTCGATCAGGGCGACACGCTCGCCTTGGCGAAGACGTCCACCCATCCGTACACACGGCGGCTGATTGATTCGATCCCCAGGCTGACGCCTGCGCCGGAGCGTTCCTTGCAGGAGCAACGATAATCTCACGGAGGCATGAAGGATGGAAGCGCAAAAACAAGAGCGGGATATGCTGCGGCAAAAGGAACTGCTGCAGGTGTCCGGACTGTACAAGACCTACGAGGGCAAAAGCTCCGGCAAACAGGCAGCGCCTGTCATTAATGGGGCCAGCTTTTCCATACAGGCAAACGAAACGGTCGGGCTGGTCGGTTCGAGCGGCGCCGGAAAAAGCACCATCGGGCGAATCGTCGCGGGGATCGAGCAGGCTGACAGGGGAAAGCTCATCTACCAGGGGCAAGACCTGCTGTCGATGAAGCCCAAGGCGCGCAGGGAGGCCACGCGGTCTATCCAGATGATTTTTCAGGACCCGTACGAGTCGCTGTCCGCGCGCATGACGATTGCACAGTTGATCGCGGAACCGTTGGTCATCGCCCGGCTGTACAAAAATGACCCGGCAAGACGGACAGAGCTTGTTCGGGAAGCGTTGCAGGAAGTCGCGCTGCCGCCTGAGCGCTACATGCACCGCTATGCCCATGAGCTGTCTGGCGGGAGCGGCAGCGTGTCGGCCTGGCGCGCGCTTTTGTCACCCGCCCGCAGTTGATCGTGGCGGACGAGCCGACCTCGATGCTGGACACGTCCCTGCGGCTTGATTTGCTGCGGCTCATGCGCGAGCTGAGCCTGCGTCACGGGATCGCCTATTTGTTCATCACCCACGACCTGGCGCTGACGCGGGGCTTTTGCGATCGGCTGCTTGTGCTCGACCAGGGCCAGATCGTGGAGACAGGCACGCCGGAGGAAGTGGCGGAGAATCCGCAGCATCCTTTTACGCTGCGGCTGATCGGGGCAGTGCGGGAGCTTGACCAGTTTTAACCGAAACGGCTGTACCGGATACAACGACGATCGAGGAGGCATACATGAATCAACCAACCGATTTTTTGATGCTCGATTCGGGCTGCTGCTTTGGCGAGCCGCGTCTGAAAGACCCGAATTATCAGGATTTTTTTACCTTCATTGATGTGTACGATTTGCCGGAGCACGACTTGTCGCCGTACAAATGCCTCGTGATTACCGGATTGATCGACCAGGAGCTTTTGTACAGGCAAAAAGACAAGATTCGCCGCTTTCTCGACGAGAAAAAGGTGCTCGTTTTCAGCGGCAACCTGTTTTTGCCCTGGCTGCCGGGCGGGTCTCGGTTCGTGCCGAAACAAATTCGCAGCCATGCCGACTACGACGTGCGGATTGCCAAGGAACACCCGATTTTTGCCGGGGTAGAGACGTACGATATGACGTACAACAAAGGCGTTGCAGGCTTTTTCGCCAGAGGACACCACTCGCTCCCGGAAGGCGCCGAGGTGCTGCTGACCTTGCCAGGCGGCGAACCGATTACCTATATCGACCGGACCAGCACGAAGGGAACGATTCTCGTCCATGCCGGAAACGACCTGTTCGGCTACAACCACCCGGGAAAATCAACCGGACGCATCGCGGTCCAGCTCACGAAGTGGGTGCGGGATGAATACCGACAGCTTCAGCAACTTCAAGAAGGAGGCGCGTACGTATGAGAAAAATCGCAGCCCTGTACGGCGGCAGCTCGCAGCATTTTCGCAGCCTGAACGAACCAAAATACCGCCGCTATTACGAAAAGCTCATCTACCTGCCCGATTTGGAGCGTACGTCTCTCGATGAATTTGACGCATTAGTCGTCCCTTCGCAGTTGCACATGGGCCTGGTGATGAAATCGCGCGACAAAATCAGGGAGTTTTCCGAGCGGGGCGGGATCGTCGTCGCATTCGGGCCGCAGCCGCGCGAATGGATTCCCGGACAAAACTGGGAGCTGCGCCCGACGAATTTCTGGTGGTGGCTGGACAAAAACGCGAAGAGCGGACTGGTGCTGCAAAAGCCGGACTACGACCTGTTTTCCTACATTACCTTAGAGGATGCGACCTGGCACCAGCACGGCGTCTACTGGCCGCCGGAAGGGGCGGAGGTGCTGATCTCGACCGAGGATGGCGGAGCTGTACTCTACGTCGACAAAGTCAGCACGGCGGGGACGTGGATCGTCACCACGCTCGACCCGGACTTCCACTTCGGCTCGTACTTCATGCCAGCGACAGAGCGGTTCCTCGACGGCTTCCTCCCGTGGCTGGCAGAGGGGAACGTCTGATGATTTTGCTAGAAAATGTGTACAAGAGCTATGGGAAAAGAGTGATTTTACAAGACCTTCACCTGCATTTGGAAGCAGGGGAGTTCGCCTTTTTGCAAGGGCGCTCCGGTTCGGGAAAAAGCACGCTGCTCAAGCTGTTGTACCGGGAGCAAACCGATTTTACGGGACGCATCGAAATAGATGCCGTCCCGATCGGGCAAATTCCGAAATTCGAGCTGCGGCGCAAGATGGGCGTCATTTTTCAATCGTTTGAGCTGCTCCCGCGAAAGACTGTCATGGAAAATGTCGCGCTTGCCGGAGAGGTCGTCGGCAAGCCATGGGCGGAGATCGAGCCTGAGGCGAACCGGCTGCTGGAGCGGGTCGGGCTGTCCGACGTGAAGGATTGTTTTCCTGACCAGCTTTCCGGGGGCGAGCAGCAGCGCGTCGCCATCGTGCGGGCTTTGCTGAATCGCCCGCGCCTTCTGTTGGCAGACGAGCCGACAGGCAATCTGGACAACGAGACGGCTTTTGAAGTCTTGCAATTACTAAAGGAGCTGCACGTGGAGGAAAACATGGCGATGCTGATCGTTACGCATTCGGAGCGTCTGATTGAACAATTTCCGGCAAAGACGTGGATCATGGAGCAGGGGCGGGTACGTGTCGTATGAACAGACAGTCGTGCATGTACATGCTCAGGGATGCGCGCGAAGGCATTCAGCGAAACATCGGGGCTGCGGCGGCAGCAGCCGTCCTGATTTTTGTCGCAATGCTCATCGCGGGCATCCTGCTGCTCGGACGGTTCGGCGTCGGGGATTTGCTGGGCTATCTGGAGTCACAGGTAGCGATGAAGCTGTATGTAGACCCTGCCGCGGACACGAAGGCGATTGCCACCATTTTGCGGGAGAAAAGCTTCGTCCAGTCGGCTGAGATCGAGACGAAGGAGCAGATGCTGGACCGATTGGCGGCGTTTTTTACCGGGAGAGAGCACCTGCTCGTCTCGTTTCAGGAGAGCCAGATTCCCGACGCCATCCGGCTGGAGCTGCGAGACAAGACGCAGATGAAGCTCGTCGCGGAGCAGCTACAGGCGATGAACGGCATCACGAAGGTCGTCTATCCGCAGCAATTCGCCGAAACGATCCTGCACTGGTCGAGCGAGCTGAACCGCTATGGGCTGGGGCTTCTGCTCGGCATGGCGGCGCTGGCGTTCGGCATGGTGTTTATCGCGATGAATCTGGCCTTGTACCAGCGGCAGCAGGAGATTCGCGTCCGGCTGCTGCTCGGCGCGAATCCGTGGCACGTCAGGGGGCAGTTTTTGTTTGAGGGCTGGCTGATCGGCTTCGTCGGCAGCTTGCCCGCGGCGCTGGCTGTTTACGCGCTGTTTTCGGGCATACTGCTACCTTTGCAAAAAAGTTTTCCGCTGGTGTTCCACTTTTCGCAGGGCATGGTGTACGAAATGATGGGCGGCATGGCGGTCGCAGGCTCTCTCGTGGGACTGTCGGCCAGCTACGTGTCGACAAGGAAGCTGATCGATCATGCGTAAAAAGCTGTTCATACCAGCGGCAGTCGCGCTGCTTTTGTGCGCCACAGGGGCGTACGCTCATTTGACGGGGGCGTTTGCGAATTTTCTCGTCACGGTCAACGACGAGAGCACCACCGAACGGCTGAAAGAGGAAGTAGCCCAGACGAAAAAGCAGATTGCCGAGCTAATGCCGCAGATCGCGAAGCTGGAAGCAAGCTACAAGGCCGACCAGCAGGTAGCGGTCGACAAGCTGCAATTTTACAGCGAGCTGGGACTGGATACGTGGGTCACGCTGTTGCTGCAGGAGCAGGAGCCAGTCGATATTCTCGGCAGCCAATGGCTGATCGAGCGCAATCTGGACGCTTACATGGCGGAGCTGGACAAGCTGTACCTCGCTTACAAGCAACTGGTCGCGACCAAAGAGACGCTGGAAGGACACGAAAAGCTGCTCGCCGTCATCGAGGAGAATCTGCAAGCGAGAGGGGCGTTTCTCGCGGACAATCCGGAGCTGCCGATTGAGCAGTTGGCCAATTATTTGGACATCGACTGGATGGCCGAGGTCGAGCCGGCTTTGCTTGCGATATTGGCAAAAGACCGCGCCTTGACCGAACACGAGGCAGCCGCCTGGGCTTCTGCGCGAGCCGTTTCCGGGCCGAATCCGTATCGGCTGGACGAGAGCTGGCTTAACGAACGCAGCGAGCTGCGCTACTTTTTCCGCTCAGATCATGTGTACGTCGTGTTTCAAAAGCCGGACTTGCACGTCATTTTGATCGGGCAGGTGCTGGAAGAGTCGCCCGCTGCGGCTGCGCTTGTTTTTGAGGCGGGATTTTTCAACGGCTTTTTGATGCCGGAGACGTTGATCGAGGAGTTGCAAGGCTTCCGCATTCCGTACGCGCAGCTTGGGCAATTGCCGGACGCACAGGTGCCTTTGTACCTCCAGCAAACGAGCGGAGGGCTGATTGTACGGACAAAAGAGTAGCCGCAACGGGCACACCATCTGGATGGGAGAGAAAGACATGAGAAGGAGCTTGTGTTTGCTGGCGATGCTTTTGCTGCTGTTGCCAACGGTCGTATCGGCGCACATCGTCAACGAACAAAATTTGTACGACGACCTGCAATATTCCAAGGCCACGCCGCAGATCGTGCAATTGAGCGGGCTTGGGGTCATTGCCTACGATCACGGTTCCACGCTGTTTTCGCCACAGGAAAAGCTGACGCGCGAGGAACTGGCGCATTGGGCAGGAGCTTTTTGGAAGCTGAAGGAGAGCGGGGCTGCCCGCGAGCAAGTGACGGCGGCTGCGCTGGAAAAAGGGCTCGTGCCTTCGCTGGACGGCAATGCCACCTATGCGGATGTCAACCAGGCGTATTTTGCGGGCAAGCTCGCTGTACCTGAGCAGGATGCCGCGCGCGAGTTGACCAAAGAAGAATTTGCCGTGTTTGTCTTCGAGCACAGAAACGATGCCGTCGAGGGCAAGAGCCTGTACGACCGGCGCGGTTTTGTGGCCGGGCCGACAGGCAAAGTGGAAAAAGTCGCGGTCCGGGAAGAAAAAGATGCAGCAGGCAAAACTTCCAAGGTGTACTCGCTGACTATCTCCGGCACCGTGCATGATCTCTCTGCGCATCCGCGCGTGCTGCAGGCTGCGGTCGATCCGGCGCAGTGGGAAGGAAAAACGGTTGAGGAAGCGTGGCTGATGAACGTGGCAGGCAAGCCACAGCTTCAACTGATCCTGTTTGCCAAAAGCGCAGACGCTTCCGGGCAATCCGCGCAACCAGAAAAGGCGCCGACAGCCGATCACGCGCACGCAGGCCATGCCGATCACGCAGCGGCAGCGAGCGGCGACGAGACAGGGGCGTCAATGGTTCCGCTGGTTGTGGCGGTCGTTTTGCTCGCCCTCGTCGGGGGCTGGCTTTTTGCGCGGAGACGAAAATAACGCCGCTGCTATGGTGTTGACGTAGTGAAAGCGAACGCGAACGAAACGGGGCGGGCTTCGGAAAGCGAGGCCCCCCTGTTTTTTTCTGGCAGCCCTCACTAGCGTTGCATAAAAAATGCGTTCGTAATTTGTCAAAGTATTCTGAATGACATTTTCAGCTACACAACCAAAAA